>NZ_JBHVQX010000014.1:0-207197 GCF_042886395.1 Streptomyces sp. NPDC058008
TGCCGGAACGGCCGGAGGCGCCGCGCCCGCCACCCCGGGAGGCGGCGATGACAGGTGCGCGGACTCCGGGCCGTGCGGCGTGAGCCCGTCACGCACGATGTCGGAAATAATCGCGTATATGGATGAATCCTCGCGCTCCGACAGCCCCGGCAGGAGCGCCCTCTCGCGCCGGCTGATCCCGATGACGGGCCGCGACCCGGAGGAACCGGGCCGGGTCTCCTCCCCGTTGGAGCTCCTGTTCGACCTCACGTTCGTGGTCGCCGTGGGTACGGCCGCGTCCCACTTCGCCGAGATGGTCGCCGCGGGGCACGCCGGCCAGGCGGTCACCGCGTTCGTCCTCGCGATGTTCGCGATCAGCGTCGCCTGGATCAGCTTCAGCTGGTTCGCCTCGGCGTTCGGCACCGACGACTGGCTCTACCGCGCCCTGACGATGGTGCAGATGATGGGTGTCGTCGTCTTCTCGCTCGGCCTGCCCGCGATGTTCCACTCCGTCGAGGAGGGCGGACACCTCGAACTGCGGGTCATGGTGATCGGCTACGTCGTGATGCGGGTCGCCATGCTCCTCCAGTGGTGGCGCGCCGCCCGCGAGTCGCCCGACTTCCACGACGTCGGCATGGCCAACATCCGCTGGACCGCCGCCGTCCAGGTCGGCTGGACCGCGGTCGCCTTCACGCACCTGCCGCTGGCCGCCGTGTTCGCCGCCTTCGTCGTCCTCGGGGCGCTGGAACTGGCGCTGCCGGTGCTCGCCCAGGGAGGCGCGGGCGGCACACCGTGGCACCCCCACCACGTCGCCGAGCGCTACGGCCTGTTCGCCATCATCGTCCTCGGCGAGGGCGTGGTCGGGACCGTCGCCTCCTCCGGCGGACTGCTGGGCGGTGTGGACGGCACGCGGTGGAGCGGGAACGCGATCGCCGTCGTGGTCGCCGGCGTCGGGCTGACCTTCGGCATGTGGTGGGTCTACTTCACCACCCCCTTCGGCGACGTCCTCGCGCACCGCCGCAGCCGCGGCTACCTCTTCGGCTACGGGCACATCCCCCTCTTCGTCGGCATCGCCGGAGCCGGCGCGGGACTGCACGTGGCCGGACTCCGGCTGGAACACCACTCCCGCCTCGGCGACACCGCGGTGGTGCTGTCCCTGGCCCTCCCGGTCGGCCTCTACCTGCTCATGGTCTATCTGCTGCACACCCTGCTGATGTCCGCGGCGGACCGGTTCCACCTGCTCCTGATCTCCCTCACCGCCGCCGTGCTGCTCGTGGCCGTCCTCCTGGCCGCGGCCGGCGTCGCGGTCGCGGTCTGCCTCCTCCTCGTGATGCTGGCCCCCCTCGTCACCGTGATCGGCTACGAGACGGTCGGCCGCCGCCACCAGCAGCGGATGCTGCGGAACCTCGCCGCCGACGACCGCTGACGCCGTCCGGCGGCGCCCGGCTCCACCGCCGGTACCGCCGACGGGCCGCGCTTCCCCCTCTGCCATCCTGACCGGGTGCCGCCTCCTCCGCGAACGCCGCAGCCCGTCACCCCCGA
The DNA here is from genome assembly GCF_042886395.1 of Streptomyces sp. NPDC058008. NCBI lineage: Bacteria > Bacillati > Actinomycetota > Actinomycetes > Kitasatosporales > Streptomycetaceae > Streptomyces > Streptomyces sp. NPDC058008. Next base: position 1,522 of record NZ_JBHVQX010000014.1, read on the forward strand.
CCCGCCGCACCCGGCGATGAGCCCCCTGATGACACAGTCCTGGCTCGACCTGGCCTTCCTGCACTGGGCCGTCGACCCCGCGGTCGTGGCGCCCCTCCTGCCCGCCGGCACCGTGCCCGACACCCTCGACGGCGTCACCCACGTCGGACTCGTCGCCTTCCGGATGCACCGCGTCGGATGGCTCGGCCTCCCCGGCATCCCCTACCTGGGCACCTTCCCCGAGACCAACGTCCGGCTGTACTCACGGGACGCGCACGGCAGGCGCGGGGTCGTCTTCCGCTCCCTGGACGCCTCCAGGCTCATCCCCGTGGGCGTCGCCAGAGCCGGCTTCCGGCTGCCGTACGTGTGGTCCCGTATGGACATCCGGCGCGAGGGCGACACCCTCACCTACACCAGCCGACGGCGGCTGCCGGGGCCACGGGGCGCCCACAGCAGGATCGTGCTGCGCGCCGGCGCGCGCATCGACGCGCCCAGCGAACTCGAACACTTCCTCACCGTGCGCTGGGGCATGCACAGCATGTTCCGCGGGCGCCTGATGTACCTGCCGAACGCGCATCCCCGCTGGCCCCTGCACCGGGCCCGGCTCGTCGAATGCGACGAGGCCCTGGTGACGGCCGCCGGACTGCCCGCGCCCGTCGGCGAGCCGCTGAGCGTGCTCTACTCGCCCGGTGTGCGGGTACGCTTCGGCCGCCCGGCCCGCCCCTGACCGGGCCCTTCGTCCGGGGCGCGGCGGGCTTGTGTGCCCGGGGCGATGACCCCGGGGGCGACCCGATCCGGCCGCCGCGCACGGCTCGCCCGGCGTATGGCCAGGGTGTAAAAAGGGGGACATGGCCGGACGCTACGGCCGCCCGCGTTCGTTTCTCCGAATGAGAAGCCTCGCCGGTCAGGTCTTTCTCCTGCAAGTGGCGATCGTGGTGCTGCTGGTCGCTGCCGCCGCGACCGCACTCGTGCTGCAGTCCCACGCGGACAGCGAACGCGAAGCGCGCAACCGGTCGGTCGCTGTGGCCGAGGCCTTCGCGAACGGCCCCGGCATGGAAGCCGCCCTGAAGAGCCCCGACCCCGCCGCCGTGCTCCAGCCGAAGGCCGAGGCGGCACGGAAGGGGTCCGGCGTCGACTTCGTCGTCGTCCTCAGCCGCGACGCGGTCCGTTACACCCATCCGCTGCCCAACCGGATCGGCAAGATGTTCGTCGGCGAGGTGGGGCCCGCCCTGGCCGGCCACGTCGTGACGGAGAAGATCAACGGGACCATCGGCCCGCTGGTGCAGGCCGTCGTGCCCGTGTACGGGTCGAAGGGCCAGGTGGTGGGCCTGGTGTCGGCCGGGATCACCATCAAGAAGGTCAGCGGCGTCGCCGAGGCCGAGTTCCCCCTCCTGTTCGGCTCGGCCGCCGGGGTGCTGCTGCTCACCATGGGAGGCACGGCGCTTGTCACCAGACGCCTGAAGCGCCAGACCCACGGTCTCGGACCCACCGAGATGACCCGGATGTACGAGCACCACGACGCCGTTCTGCACGCCGTGCGGGAGGGCGTGGTGATCGTCGGCGGCGACCGGCGGCTCCTGCTCGCCAACGACGAGGCGCGAAGACTCCTCGGCCTCCCCCCGGACGTCGAGGGCACGCCCGTGTCCGAGCTCGGGCTCGCCCCGGCCGTCACCGGCCTCCTCGACTCGGGACGCATCGCGACCGACGAGGTGGTCGCCGTGGGCGACCGCCTGCTCGCGGTCAGCCAGCGGGCCACCGACAGGAACGGCGGGCCGCCCGGCAGCGTGACGACCCTGCGGGACACCACGGAGCTCCAGGCCCTCACGGGCAAGGCCGCCACGGCGCGCGGACGGCTGAAGCTCCTCTACGACGCCGGCACCGAGATCGGCACCGCCCTGGACGTCGTACGGACCTGCGAGGAGCTGGCCGACTTCGCCACGGCCCGATTCGCCGACTACGCCACCGTGGACCTGGCCGAGAGCGTGCTGCGCGGGGAGGAACCCACGGCCGCCCGCGCCACCACCGGCAACCTGCGCCGCTCGGCCTTCAGCGGCCCCCGCGACGACACGGGCCTCCACCCGCTGGGCTCGGTGGTCCGTTTCCAGCCGAGCACGGTCCTCGGCGCCGGGCTGCTCAGGGGCGAAGCCGTGCTCGACACCGACCTGAGCCGGCTCTCCGGCTGGCAGCAGCCGGACCCGGAGCGGGCCGGATACCTGGTGGAGTGCGGGTTCCACTCCCTGATCGCCGTCCCGGTGCGGGCCAGGGGCGTGGTCCTCGGCGTGGCCATGTTCTGGCGGGCGCAGCGGCCCGAGCCGTTCGAGGAGGAGGACCTGTCCGTCGCGGAGGAACTCGTCGCACGGGCCGCGGTGAGCATCGACAACGCCCGCCGCTACTCGCGCGAGCACAACGTGGCGGTCACCCTGCAACGGAGCCTGCTGCCGCAGGGGCTCCCCGACCAGAGCGCCATCGACGCCGCCTACCGCTATCTCCCCGCCCAGGCCGGGCTCGGCGGCCTGGGCGGTGTCGGCGGCGACTGGTTCGACATCATCCCGCTGCCCGGCGCCCGGGTCGCCCTCGTGGTCGGCGACGTGGTCGGACACGGGCTCCACGCCGCCGCCACGATGGGGCGCCTGCGCACGGCGGTCCACAACTTCTCCACCCTGGACCTGCCGCCCGACGAACTGCTCTGGCACCTGGACGAACTGGTGGCCCGGATCGACCTGGACGAGGCGTCCAACGGATCCGACGGAGGAGGCGTCACCGGGGCCACCTGCCTCTACGCGATCTACGACCCGGCCTCCGGCCGCTGCACGATGGCGCGCGCGGGACACCTCCAGCCGGTGATCGTCAGCCCCGAGGGCGAGGCGGCCTTCGCCGACGTGCCCGGGGGCCCGCCCCTGGGGCTCGGCGGCATGCCCTTCGAGACCCTCGACGTACAGCTTCCGCCGAACAGCAGGCTGGTGCTCTACACGGACGGGCTCGTCGAGGACCGGCGCCGCGACATCGACGAAGGGCTGGACCTGCTGCGGGAGACCCTGTCGGGCCACCCCGACCGGACACCGGAGGAGACCTGCGAGGCCGTCCTCCGCGTCCTGGTGACCGAGAAGGCGCGGGACGACATCGCGCTGCTCGTCGGCCGCACCCGCCGGCTCGCCGCCGAGAACGTGGCCGACTGGGACGTCCCCTCCGACCCCTCGGCCGTCGCCCGGGTCCGCTCGGAGGTGTCCCGCAAGCTGAGCGAGTGGGACCTGGTCGAGGAGGCCTTCACGACCGAACTCATCCTCAGCGAACTGGTCACCAACTCCATCCGCTACGCCAGCGGTCCCATCCGCGTACGGCTGATCCGTGACAGGACGCTGATCTGCGAGGTGTCCGACCGCAGCAGCACCTCGCCCCACCTGCGCCAGGCGGCCAGCATGGACGAGGGGGGCCGCGGGCTCTTCCTCGTCGCCCAGATGGCCGAACGCTGGGGCACCCGCTACACCGACGACGGCGGCAAGGTCATCTGGACCGAGCAGGTACTCCAGCCAGGGGTGGACCGGCAGGTATGAGGGCGGCCCCTCGTGTCACGCCCCCGGCCGCGCCGGCTCGCGGCGGCAGTCCAGGAAGAGGTGGGGTTCGGGCACGGCTCCCGGGTGGGACGGGCTGAAGACCGTCTCGTCCTCGCCCACCACCCCGAGACCGGCACCCGTGACCAGGTCCCTGAACGCCTCCGGGCCGAAGCTCGTCACACGTACCTCCTGGCCCATGAAGAGCGAGCTCACGCCCTCCACGTCCAGTGGCACGGTCGCCAGGACCAGATGCCCGCCCGGCTTCAGCGCGCCGGCCAGGCGGTGCACGAGGGAACGCTGTTCGCCGCGCGGCATCTGAAGGAGCGAGAAGTAGACGCAGACCGCGTCGAAGCTCTCCTCCTCCAGGGGGACCTCGCGGATGTCGGCGCAGCGGAAGGACGCCTCGGGGACACTGCGGGAGGCCAGGTCCACCATGACGGGCGAGACGTCGACACCCAGCACCTCGTGCCCGGCGGTGGCCAGGGTGAGCGCCGTCGGCCTGCCCGTCCCGCAGCCGACGTCCAGAACCCTGCTGTGCGGGGTCAGCCGCTCCAGCAGCCTGTTCAGCGAGGCGCGGTGCGCGGGGGAGCCGGCGAAGGCCCGCTCGTAGTCGGCGCCGATGGCGTCGAACGCCTGGGCTGCCGGGTGCTGGTGGCCGTCGGCCATGGGGACGATCCCTTCCGGACGGGTGGGACGGGGCGGTCCGTCCCGGTACTGTCGCCGCCGCCCCCCGGTGGCGGCCGGAGTGCGGGCGGACGACCACCAGGAGCCCCCCGGCCGGGCCCGGAACGGACCTGGCCCTCGGAGGCGAGCCGCTCCGCCCGGGCAGTCTGCCACAGCGACTGCGCGAAAAACGTGAGCGGTTGACGCGGTGCGGGGTGAAAGGGCGCGGCCCCCGGGACGGATCCCCGGGGGCCGCGCACGGGAGGACGGGATCAGGGGGCGTCGACCAGGTCGTGCTTGGGCACCTTCACCGTGCGGGCGCCGGGCTTGCCGCCCAGGACCACCTTCCGCAGGGCGCTGTTGTTGCTGAGGTCGGTCTCCTTGAGCCGGTTCTCCGGGTTGGCCAGCACCTGGATGTAGTACGTGCCGTTCGGGAGCCCGGTGATGTCGAAGGACTGGCCGGGAAGATCCTGGGTGTAGGTGTCACCGGACCCCACGTCGAGGACCTCACGCACGGAGATGGAGTTCTCCTGGCCGCAGGCCGTGGACAGGTCGGTGTTGTCCGGGTGCCAGTTGGCGTTCTTCACCGTGTAGTCGACCGCGTCGGTGTTGGCCAGGCAGAAGGCCTCCTTGCCGCTGCGCACGGTCTCCTTCTTGTCGGCCTTCAGCAGGCGGTAGCTCGCGAAGTCGGTGAAGTGCCAGTGTTCGTGGCCCGGGCGGGGGTCCCACTCCATGGTGCCGGTCGGGGTGTAGCCGACCTGCTTGCCCGAGGCGTCGTAGAAGTACTGGTAGGCGTCCATCAGTTCGTTGCCGGGCTTGCGGAAGCCGTCCACGACCAGCTGGGCGGGGCCGGCGTTCCACACGTTGGCGCTGAAGGCCAGGTAGTCCTTGCCGGGCGCGCTCGGGTCGGGCTCACTGATGGTGATGCCGTACGCGGGCAGGGAGCGCAGGTCGGGCTTGGGTACGTCCGGCACCGTCGCCCTGCCCGTCGGGCGCTGGGCGTTCGGCGCTGCCGCCGGCGCCTGCCGGGAGCCGTCCGTCATCCCCTGACCGTCGGCCGGGGCGGACCGCAGGCCCTGGCGCGCCGCGGCCCAGGGCAGGGCGGCGGGTGCGGGCGGGTAGGGACCGTGGCCCACGTTGTAGGAGGTCCCGGCGCCGTTGGTCGCGGACACCGGAGCGGGCGGCCGGGCCGCGGTGTGGCCGGCGTGGCCCTCGCGCCCCGCTCCGTGACCGGCGTGCCCGGACGCGGGGCGGGCGCTCCGTACGAGGGCGGAGTCGTCCTCCTCGTAACTGCGCTCGCGCACCGTCAGGCTGACGGTCTGCGGCGCGTCGGCGATGCCGAAGACGTCCCGGTAGCGCTTGGTGACGGACACCTGGGCGGTGTACTTCCCGGCCGGCAGGACGACCGGGTCCGAGTAGTAGCCGGCGTAGGTGTTGGCGGCCCAGCCGTTCTCGACACCCCAGACGGAGCCCAGCGTGAAGGGGTTGGTGGGGCAGCTCTCGGGATACTTCGAGGTGGCCGGGGCGTCGGGCCTGATCCTGCCCGACGCGTTGTTCGGGCAGAACGACTCCGTCCGGCTCGACACCGTTCTGCCCGCGGTGTCGCGGACGGTGACCTGGATGAAGCCGGGCAGCCCGGAGAAGTCCTTCACCAGTCCCTCGGGCAGGACCTTGGTGCGGGTCTTCCCGCCCTCGCGGATCACCTGGGTGGCGACGACCGGGTCCTTGTAACTCTTGCGGGTCACGCGCAGTTCGAGCGGCGCCCCGGCGGCCGTGAGGTAGGTCCCGAGGTCCAGATAGACACCCGGGTCCTCCTTCCACGAGTCGAGCGTCACGGACTTCGACGCGGCGACCAGGCCGAGCTGCGGGACGGGGGACTTCTGCGCCGTGTCGGGCGTGGCGGCGGCGACGCCGGCCGTCACGGCGATCGCCGCGGCGGCTGCGACGGCCGGACGCCACAGCCGGTTGCGGGGGGTTCTGATGCTCATCGTTCTCCGATGTCCGAGTGCCCGGTTGGGCGGTGGAGTCGCTTTGCCTGTCAGAGACGACAACCGCGGGCGCGGGTTGTCCCGCGGTCCGGGAGACAGAGATTGTTGGCTGAAATCAGGCTTTGAGATGCACAATCGGACATTTCTCCGTCGTTTCCCTCCCGTTCCCGGCGAGGCCGTGTTACAAGCCCCCGCCCGGCCCCGGGTGACCGCCGACGGGCGTGAAACGGGCGCCGTGACGACCGAAGCAGGCACCGCCCCGCCGTTTCGCGGCCCCTTCCCCGGGCACGACCAGCGGGGAGGCGTGACGTGAAACGGGCATGAACGGGCACAGCCCGAGGCGCGAAGAAGCTGGTCGTAGTGCCGTTTCTGCTTGTACAAACAATGCGTGGGCCCGAACGGACGCCGGGCCCGCACAGGATCCGCACTAGTGCAGGGATGTGTCGTGGGCACCGAGGAACGCCGGCGGGGAATTCTCGAGACGGCCCGACGGGACGGCTCGGTCGACGTGAACCTGCTGGCCGAGCGGTTCGAGGTGGCCAAGGAGACCATCAGGCGCGATCTGCACACCCTGGAGGAGCACGGTCTCGTGCGGCGCACGCACGGAGGTGCCTACCCGGTCGAGAGCGCCGGGTTCGAGACCACCCTGGCGATGCGCACCACGCACCACGTGCCGCAGAAGGCGCGGATCGCGACGGCCGCCGCCGAACTGCTCGGTGACGCCGAGACGGTCTTCGTCGACGAGGGCTTCACCCCGCAGCTCATCGCCGAGGCCCTTCCCCGCGACCGGCCGCTGACCGTGGTGACGGCCTCCCTGGCCGTCGCGACCGTCCTCGCGGACGCGGAGAAGACCGCCGTGCTCCTGCTCGGCGGGCGCCTGCGCGGCAGCACCATGGCGACCGTCGACCACTGGGCCACCCGTATGCTCGCCGACTTCGTCATCGACCTGGCCTACGTCGGCGCGAACGGCATCTCCCGGCAGTACGGGCTGACCACCCCGGACCCGGCGGTCGGCGAGGTCAAGGCGCAGGCCATGCGGAGCGCCCGACGCCGTGTGTTCGCCGGGGTCCACTCGAAGTTCGGAGCGGTGAGCTTCTGCCGCTTCGCTGGGGTCGGTGACTTCGAGGCCGTCGTCACCGACACCGGACTGCCCTCGGCCGAGGCCCAGCGCTACTCACTGCTCGGCCCGAACGTGATCCGCGTCTGACGCGGCGACCGGCCCGGCCCCGCAGCCCCCACCCTCTCGTCCCCGTCCCCGCCGCAAGGCCGGAGGCCGGCCTCGCCGTGCCCGAACGGCCAGGAGGACCGCAAGCCACGGGCACCGACCCACGAGCCGCTACGACCGATCAGGAGACCTTATGCCCCACCAGCAACGACGCCGTGGGACCCGCGTGCGTGCGGTCGCGGGCACAGCAGCCATGGCCCTTCTCACCGCCGGGTGCGCCGGAGCGGGCGGCACCGCGTTCGGAGGAGGTGACGCGCTCAACGTCCTCATGGTGAACAACCCGCAGATGGTCGAGCTGCAGAAGCTCACCGCCGAGCACTTCACCAAGGAGACCGGCATCAAGGTGCACTTCACCGTGCTCCCGGAGAACGACGTCCGCGACAAGATCAGCCAGGACTTCTCCAACCAGGCCGGCCAGTACGACGTCGGCACCATCAGCAACTTCGAGGTGCCCTTCTTCGCGAAGAACGACTGGCTGCACCCGCTGGACACCTACGCCGCGGAGGACCCCGACTTCGACCAGGACGACATCCTGGCCCCGCTGACGGAGTCGCTCACCGCCGAGGGCCGGCTCTACGCCGAACCCTTCTACGGGGAGTCGTCCTTCCTCATGTACCGCAAGGACGTCTTCGAGGCGAAGGGGCTGACGATGCCCCCGCACCCCACCTGGAAGGAGGTGGCCGGCCTCGCCGCGGAGGCGGACGGCGCCGAGCCGGGCATGAAGGGCATCTGCCTGCGCGGGCTCCCCGGCTGGGGCGAGCTGATGGCCCCGCTCACCACCGTCGTCAACACCATGGGCGGCACCTGGTTCACCGAGGACTGGGAACCCCGGCTCACCTCACCGGAGTTCAAGGAGGCCACCCGCTTCTACGTCGACCTCGTGCGCAAGCACGGGGAGCGCGGGGCCTCCCAGTCCGGGTACGCCGAATGCCTCAACAACATGACCCAGGGCAAGACCTCCATGTGGTACGACGCCACGGCGGGCGCCGGCTCGCTGGAGGCCGCCGGCTCCCCGGTGAAGGGCAAGATCGGCTACGTGCCGGCACCCGTGGAGAAGACCAAGAGCTCGGGCTGGCTGTACACCTGGGCCTGGGGCATCCAGAAGGCCTCCAAGAAGTCGGACGACGCCTGGAAGTTCGTCTCCTGGGCGTCCGGCAAGGAGTACGAGTCCCTCGTCGGCGAGACCAGCGGCTGGTCCAACGCCCCCGCCGGCAAACGGGCCTCCACCTACGAGAACCCCGAATACCGCAAGGCGGCAGGCGCCTTCGCGGACGTCACCGAGCAGGCCATCTCCGCGGCCGACCCGAAGAACCCGGGCACCCAGCCGCGCCCCGTGCCCGGGATCCAGTTCGTCGGCATCCCCGAGTTCACCGATCTCGGCACCCGGGTCGCCCAGGAGATCAGCGCCGCCATCGCCGGCCGGCAGTCCGTCGACAAGGCCCTGGCCACTTCCCAGAAGCTGGCCGAACAGGTCGCCAAGGAGTACCGATGACCACAGCAGTCGACACCGCACCCCAGTCACCACCCCAGCCGCCCCGGGCCCCGGCGCGCAGGACGGACCGGGCCCGGGCCTGGGCGACCAGGGCCCCGCTCCTGCCCGCCCTCGTCTTCCTGATCGTGGTCACCCAGCTGCCGTTCGTGGCGACCCTGGTGATCTCGCTCTTCGACTGGAACTCCCTCAGCCCCGACAAACGCGCCTTCAACGGGCTCGGCAACTACGCCTCGGTCTTCACCGACGCCGCGCTCCGCGACTCGGTCGTCACCACGATCATGCTGACCGTGGGCGTCGTCCTCGCCACCGTGGTCATCGGGCTGGCCCTCGCGCTGCTCCTGGACCGCACCTTCTTCGGCCGGGGCATGGTCCGCACCCTGCTCATCACGCCGTTCCTGATCGTGCCCGTCTCGGCCGCCCTCCTGTGGAAGCACGCGCTCTACAACCCGGAGTACGGCCTCCTCAACGGCACCCTCAGCTGGATAGGCGACCTCTTCGGCGACACGAGCCCCAGCCAGCCGGACTGGATCGCGGACATGCCGCTGCTCGCCGTGATCGCCGCACTGGTCTGGCAGTGGACGCCGTTCATGATGCTGATCCTGCTCGCGGGCCTCCAGAGCCGGCCCGCCGAGGTCGTCGAGGCCGCCCGCCTCGACGGGGCGAGCGCCTGGCAGACGTTCCGCTACCTGACCCTGCCGCACCTGCGCAGGTACCTCGAACTCGGCGTCCTGCTCGGCGCCGTCTACATCGTCCAGAACTTCGACGCGGTCTTCACGATCACCGCGGGCGGACTCGACACGGCGAACCTTCCGTACACGATCTACCAGACCTTCTACCAGGCCCACGAATACGGACTGGCGTCCGCCGCGGGAGTCGTCGTGGTGATCGGCACGATCATCATCGCCACCTTCGCGCTCCGGACCGTCTCGTCCCTCTTCAGTGAGGAGGCGAACCGCGCATGACCACCTCCACCGTCCCCGCGCCCGCCCCGTCCGCCCGCAGTGTCCGTCGCAGGGCCGGACGCCGCTCCGCCGTGCTCGGCCTGCTGGCCTGGGCGGCGGGACTCGCCTTCTGCCTGCCCGCGCTGTGGATGCTGCTGACCTCGCTGCACGCCGAGTCCGACGCCGCGACCAACCCGCCCTCCCTGTTCGCGCCGCTCACCCTCGACGGCTACCGGGCCTTCTTCGGCGCCGACACCGGCGTCACCCCCTGGCCGCCGCTGCTCAACTCCCTGGGCGCCTCGTTCTTCTCCACCGTCCTGGTGCTGCTGCTGGCGCTCCCCGCGGCGTACGCCCTCTCCATCCGGCGTGTGCGCAAGTGGACGGACGTGATGTTCTTCTTCCTCTCCACGAAGATGCTGCCCGTCGTCGCCGGGCTCCTCCCGGTCTACCTGTTCGCCAAGAACGCCGGGCTGCTGGACAACATCTGGCTCCTGGTCCTGCTCTACACCTCGATGAACCTGCCGATCGCGGTATGGATGATGCAGTCCTTCCTCGCGGACGTGCCGGTCTCCGTCATCGAGGCCGCCCAGGTGGACGGCGCGCGGCTGCCGACCGTCCTGGCCAGGGTGGTCGCTCCGATGGCCGCGCCGGGCATCGCGGCCACCGCCCTGATCTGTTTCATCTTCAGCTGGAACGAACTGCTCTTCGCGCGGGTGCTCACCGGCGTCGTCGCCCAGACCGCACCCGTCTTCCTCACCGGATTCGTCACCAGCCAGGGCCTCTTCCTGGCCCAGCTGTGTGCCGCGTCCGTCGTCGTGTCCCTGCCGGTGCTCGCCGCCGGCTACGCCGCCCAGGACAAACTCGTCCAGGGCCTGTCTCTTGGAGCAGTGAAATAATGCGGGCAGCGATCGTCGAAGCCCCCGGCAAGGTCTCCGTCACCACCGTCCCCGACCCCACACCCGGCCCCCGCGACGTCGTCGTGTCCGTCGCCTCGTGCGGACTGTGCGGCACCGATCTGCACATCCTGCAGGGCGAGTTCGCGCCGACCCTGCCCCTCGTACCCGGCCACGAGTTCGCCGGTGAGATCGTGGGCGTGGGACGGGACGTCACGGAGCTGGCCGTCGGCGACCGGGTCGCCGTCGACCCCTCCCTGCACTGCCACGAGTGCCGCTACTGCCGCAGCGGGCGCGGCAACCTCTGCGAACGCTGGGCCGCCATCGGTGTCACCGTCTCCGGCGGCGCCGCCGAGTACGCCGTGGCGCCCGTCGCCAACTGCGTCCGGCTGCCCGAGCACATCGACGTGAAGGACGCCGCCCTGATCGAACCGCTGTCCTGCGCGGTCCGGGGGTACGACGTACTGAGCAGCACGCTCGGGGCCGAGGTGCTGATCTACGGCTCCGGGACCATGGGCCTGATGATGCTGGAGCTCGCCAAGCGCACCGGGGCGGCGGGTGTGGACATCCTGGACGTCAACCCCGAGCGCCTGGCCACGGCCGGGCTGCTCGGCTGCTCCCGGTCGGCGGCCGGGGCCGACGAACTGGACCGCCCCGGCGGCTGGGACGTCGTCATCGACGCGACGGGCAACGCGGCCGCGATCCAGGACGGCCTGGGACGCGTCGCCAAGGGAGGGACCTTCCTCCAGTTCGGGGTCGCCGACTACGCGACGACGGCGGTCATCGAGCCCTACCGCATCTACAACCAGGAGATCACCATCACCGGTTCGATGGCGGTCCTGCACAGCTACGAACGCGCCGCCGCGCTCTTCGCGACCGGGGTCCTCGACCCCTCGGTCTTCATCAGCGACCGGCTGCCGCTCGACCAGTACCCGCAGGCCATCGACCGGTTCAAGGCGGGCGTCGGCCGCAAGATCGTGGTCGAGCCGTGACGGGAGGTCCCGGCGCGGTCCTCGTGGTCGGTGAGGCCCTCGTCGACCTCGTCCCGGTGGCGGGGGACGGCGGGGTACGGGCCGCCCAGTTCGGCGGGGCCCCGGCCAACGTCGCCGTCGGACTGGCCAGGCTCGGCACCCAGGTCTCCTTCGCCGGGGGCCTGGGCGGCGACGGCTTCGCGGACATGATCGAGGACCGGCTGGCGGCCGCCGGGGCCGACCTCACACTGTGCGAACGCTCCGGCCTGCCCACCGCGCTGGCCGTCGCCGAACCGGGTGCGGGGGGAACGGGGTACCACTTCCACCTCCAGGACACGGCGACGTTCAGGCTGCCGGACGTGTCCGCCAGGACCGCCGGGTACGGCGCCGTGTACGTGGGCGGCCTCGCGGCCGTCGTGGCACCCGCGGCGGCGGCCGTACGGGCGGCCGCTCTGGCGGCGGCCGAACACTCGCTCCTCGTCGTCGACCCCAACGTGCGCCGGGACCGCACCCTGGGCGCCGACCACGGCGCGGCGGCGCTGCGGGAACTGTGCGGCCTCGCGCACGTCGTGAAGGCCAGCGACGAGGACCTCCAGCGGCTGTGGCCCGGGACCGATCCGGAGGAGACCTGCCGGAGACTGGCGGCCGGGGGACGGCTGGTCGTCCTCACCCGGGGAGCCGAGGGCAGCACGGCGTACACCGCGACCGCGCCGCCCGTGTCCGTCGCGGCCGCACCGGTCGAGGTCGTCAACACGATCGGCGCGGGAGACGCGTTCGCCGCGGGCCTGCTGAGCCGGATGGGCGCCCGCGGCTCCTTCACGGCGACACCGGAGCCGGAGGAACTGAGGGACCTGCTGTCCGCCGCCTCCCGGGCGGCCGCCTCGGTGTGCGCCCAGGCCGGCACCGAGCCCTCCGTCCCCGCCGGCACCTGAGGGACCGCGCCGGAGCGGAGGACGCGCACCCGCGCACGGGTGCGCGTCCCGGCCGTCGGGGGCCCGGAGCCCTGAGACCTCCGGACCCCCGACGGCCGGTCGCCGGTCCTTCCCCGGGGCGGCGGCCGGAGCCGTCCCGCTGATCTCCGCAGGCCGCGGGCGGCCGGAGTGTCCGTCATACGGACCGTCCCCGGCACGGACTGCGCCCCCGGCGCGCGGGTGAGGCATCCTCTGCTGGTCGGGCAGAACGGGCCCGTGGCGCTGGGTCGATCCTCCGCCGCGGTCTGTTACGGAGAAGGATGCGGAACCAGATGGCAGAGAACTCGGACCTTTTGGCCTTCGTGCGCGCACGCCTCGCCGAGGAGGAGGGCATCGCGCGGGAGGCGGGCGGCGACGGCTGGCGGACCCCGGCCGAGGCACCCGGTGAGGTGCACGACCGCACGAGCGGTATCGCCTTCGTCGTACGGTCGCGCGGGTACGACCGGCACATCGCCTTCCAGGACCCCGCGCGCACCCTGCGCCGGATCGAGACCAACCGGGTCCTGCTGGACGAGTACGAGGAGATCGCGGCCCTGGACACCGACCGGCCCGCCCAGGACTTCCCCTCCGGCCGCGCCGTGGGGCTGGGGTTCGTCGTCCGGCAGATGGCCGCCGAACACGCCGGGCACCCCGACTACCGGGTCAAGTGGCTGCCCCGGTTCTCCCACTGGGGGCCGTCCTCCCAGGACTGAGGACCGAGGACCAAGGACCGAGGACCGAGGACTGAGGACCGAGGGCCGCGCGTCGGGATGAGTACGGGGGAGTGGCGGGACTGAGTACCTGACCCGATCCCGCCTGCCGCTCCCGCCGGTCGAATGGGAGGCATGCTCCCCGACGCGCGGACGCGCCTCCGCATCCGGAACCTGGCCGGCGCGGGCACGACGCTGGCCGTGACCCTGCTCCCGCTGGCCGTGGGGGTCCTGCTGGCCAGGACGACGGCACTGGATCCGATGACGCCCGTGAACGCGCTGGTCACCAGCGGCGGCCAGCGCGCCCGCCTCGCCCCGTCGCGCTGGATGCTCAAGGCCCGAACGCACGAACTCCTTTCCCGCCGGTAATGAAACCTTTGTCCAGGTAAGCGCTGTCGCTTCTGTTACACGGATCCGCGCGGTCCGGGCGGGTCGTCCGGGAGGGCGGGGCCCCGGCGGACGCGATGCGGTGGCCGGGTGGACGGCCCGCCGGAAGGGTCGGTGCAGAGGTCAGCGGTTGACAGGTCTGCGGCGGCCGAAATCCGTGCCGAATGCAGTCGTGTGTGACAGAAATGTCCGCGTTTCGTCACATGGATCAGGGTGTCTTCCGGCCATGCGGGAGGCGGGACACAGTGTGCGTTCCCGGCGCGACGCCGGGGTCGGAGAACGCCCGGGAATCCATTCCGGGCCCGCACGATGAGGGGTTTCCATGTCCCGTTCCGCACGACGGATCACCGCCGCCGTCCTCGCCTCAGGCGCCCTGCTCGCCGCAGCGGCCCTCCCGGCCACGGCCGACGGCCGGGACCACGGTCACAACCGGCCGGCACCGCGCCCGGCGGTCGTCCTGGGCGAGATCCAGCACGACAGCCCCGGTCGCGACGACGGCTCCAACCGCAGCCTGAACGCCGAGTGGGTCACCGTCACCAACACCGGCCGCCGGGGCGTCGACCTCCGCGGCTGGACGCTCAGCGACGAGAGCCGCCGCACCTACACCTTCGACCTGCGGCTGCCCGGCCGCTCCTCCGTCCGCGTCCACACGGGTTCCGGCCGTGACACGCGGCACGACGTCTACCAGGGCCGTCGTGGGTACGTGTGGGACAGCAGGGACACCGCCACGCTCCGCGACGGCCGCGGGCGCCTGGTCGACTCCACCTCCTGGGGCCGGCACCGCGACGGCGGCCCCCGCGACGGAGGACGGCGCGACGGAGGGCACCGCGGCAACCGCTGAGCGGCACGGACGCGGGGGAGGCGGCGCTCCCCCCGAAGGAGACGGCGCACCGCGGCTCACCCCCGTGGTGCGCCGTCCCGCGTGCCGCCCACGGCCGCCGGGGGGCGGGGTCCGTGCACCGGGAGGCCGGGGGTGATGTCAGGATGGACCCATGACCATCAAGGCGTATTTCGACATCACCATCGACGAGCAGCCCGCTGGGCGGATCGTGTTCAACCTTTTCGACGACGTAGCCCCCAAGACCGCCGAGAACTTCCGTGCGCTCGCCACCGGCGAGCACGGCTACGGCTACGCCGGTTCGCCGTTCCACCGCGTCATCCCGGGCTTCATGCTCCAGGGCGGTGACTTCACCCGGGGCAACGGCACCGGTGGCAAGAGCATCTACGGCGAGAAGTTCGCCGACGAGAACTTCACCCTGAAGCACGACAAGCCGGGGCTGCTCTCGATGGCCAACGCCGGCCCGAACACCAACGGTTCGCAGTTCTTCATCACCACCGTCCTCACCCCGTGGCTGGACGGCAAGCACGTGGTGTTCGGCGAGGTCGCCGACGACGACAGCATGGCGCTCGTCCGCAAGATCGAGACCTACGGCTCGCAGAGCGGCAGCACCAAGGCCGCCATCGCCGTCTCCGGTTCCGGCGTCCTCTGACGCACGCGACGGGGCTCCCTGCCGGTTTCCGCCGGCCGGGAGCCCCGAGCTGTGTCCGGGCCTCCCGGACACCGTCCCGCCCGCGATCGTGACCGGGTCCTCCGGGCTGGCATGATCGTGCGCATGGACGAGCGCATCATCGCCGCGTGTGACGGGGCATCGAAGGGTAATCCGGGGCCTGCGGCCTGGGCGTGGGTCGTGGCCGACGGCCAGGGCAACCCCCTGCGGTGGGAGGCGGGCCCGCTGGGCACCGCCACCAACAACGTCGCCGAGCTCACCGCCCTGCTGGAGCTGCTGAGGTCGACCGATCCCGCCGTGCCCGTCGAGGTGCGCATGGACTCGCAATACGCGATGAACGCGGTGACCAAGTGGCTGCCGGGGTGGAAGCGCAACGGCTGGAAGACATCGGCGGGCAAGCCGGTCGCCAACCGGGAACTGGTCGTCGGCATCGACGCACTGCTGTCCGGCCGCGGCGTGACCTTCCGCTACGTACCGGCCCACCAGGTGGACGGCGACCCGCTGAACGCCCTGGCCGACCAGGCCGCGAGCGAGGTGGCCGTCTCGCAGCAGGCCGCGGGGACCGCGTACGGCGCCGTGGACCTGCCGGTACCGGCCCCCGCCCGCTCGACGAAGGGCCGGGCGCCAGGAGCGGCCGGGAGCGGGTCCACGGGCGGGTCCACCGGCAAGGCGCGCTCCGGTGGCACGATCCGCGCGAAGTTCGCGGGCCGCTGCCACTGCGGGAAGCCGTACGCGGCCAAGGACATGATCGCCAAGAATCCGAACGGCTGGGGTCACCCGGAATGCCGGGCCGCGCTCGCCTGAGCCGCGACCGGGGGACTCAGACGTCCGCCCAGACGAGCCGGCCGGACACGCTGGTGCGGGTACCCCACCGCGTCGCCAGCGCGTCCACCAGCATCAGGCCCCGGCCGTCCTCGCCCACCGACGCCAGGCTGAATCCGTCCTCCGCGCCGTCGAGCGCCACCGGGCCGGGGCCCTCCGCGCCGTAGGGCCCGCCCTCCGGCGCGGACGGCCGCTCGGGGTCCCGCGGGCCGGGCAGCCCGGGGGAGTGCAGCCGGCCGCGGTTCCACACGCAGACGCGCACCCGGCCGGAGGTCCGCAGGAGGCGGCACCGGATCCGCCGGCCCGCGGTGTGCTCCACCGCGTTCGCGACCAGCTCGGTCACGACCAGGGCCGCCGTCTCCACGCGCTCGTCGGGCTCTCCCCAGCCCCGCATGGCTTCCTGTACGCGGTGCCTCGCCAGGGGGACGCCCCGGGGGAGGCGGGGGATCCACCAGCTCTGCGCGCTCCGCCCGCCCGAGCCTTCCGGGGCCGGGCGCACGCACGTAACTATTTCCGACATGTACGTACTCTCCGTGCAAAATGCATACTTTGCAAGGGGCAGAGTGTCAGGATGGCCGCCATCCGGAACTTATCGCTCCGGAATATCCCGGAAGCCGTGAGGAAGGTGCGCGGATGAGGCCACGGTCCGGCCCCACCGTCGAGCACCGCGTCCTGGCGACGCGGCTGCGGATGCTGCGGGAGCGCGCGGGCGTCAGCCTCCAGGCGGCGGCCGTGGCGCTGGGTGCCCATCCGGCCACGGTCCGGCGCATCGAGCGTGCCGAGACCGGTCTCGACGCCCAGCAGGTCAGCGTCCTCCTGGAGTGTTACGCCGTCCCCGGCACGGAGGCCGAGCCGATCATGGCAGGCCTCGCCGCCGCGAACCTGCCGGGCTGGTGGCACCGGTGGCGGGACGCGATGGAGCCGTGGCAGCAGGAGGTCATCGGTATCGAGTCCTCCGCCGCACTCGTGAGGACCTGGCACCCCGCGCTCGTACCCGAACTGCTGCGCACCCCCGCCTACGAGGCGGCCCTGTGCCGCACCCTGACCGCCGGTCCGGCCTCGCGGCTCGACGGGCGCCTCGAACTGCTGGCGGAGCGGCAGCGCCGGCTGCGGGAGCGCGGAGCGGCCCTCTGGGCCCTGCTCCCGGCCGCCGCCCTCCACACGAGGGTCGGAGGGCCCGCCGTGATGGCCGGCCAGCGGGCGGCCCTGGAGGAGGCCGCGCACCAGCGCCACCTCACCGTCCAGATCACCCCCCTCGACTTCCCCCCGCACCCCATGACCGGTGTCCCGCCGCTCCACCTCCTGCGCGTGGCGGCCCCCGAGATCGGCGACCGCGCGGTCCTGGAGATCCCCGGTGCCAGGGTGGACATCATCGGCGACCCCGCCGCGGTCCTGGACTACCGCATCAGGATGGACGGCGCGTGCGCCGCGGCCCCGCACCCCGCCTCGCCCCTGCCCGAGGGCACCGGAGCTCCGGAACCGCTTGAAGGCGGGGCCCGTTGAGGGTTTCGAACGCCCGATGGCGGTCACGCGCACAGTACGGAGCCCGGGACGGAGCGGAATCCGGCCGGGACCGACGGACTCCTCCCGCGAGAAGGAAGTGAGCGACATGGACAACTGGCGCATGCACGCGGCGTGCCGCGAAGAGGACCCCGACCTGTTCTTCCCGATCGGCAGCAGCGGTCCCGCGCTCGTACAGGCCGAGGAGGCCAAGGCCGTCTGCGGGACCTGCCCCGTACGGGAGAAGTGCCTGGACTGGGCCCTGGAGAACGCGCAGGACGCGGGTGTGTGGGGAGGCATGGACGAGAACGAGCGCCGTGCCCTGAAGCGCCGCCGCGCCCGTCAGCAGGCCAGGATCCACGGGTGACGCCTCCCGGCCCCGGCTGCCCGCCGGGGAGAGGATGAGCCGTGGACACCTCGGTCTGGCTCGTCGTCGGCGCGCTCGCGCTCCTGCTCATGGCAGGGGCCGCCGCCGTCCTGCTGGTACGCGTGATCCGGGCGCGGAAGCTCCTCGTCGACGCGGGCATCCCCCTGCGCGACAAGGCGCTCGTGTGGGCGGCGATCATCTACACCGTGTCGCCCGTGGACCTGCTGCCCGACCCCGTCTACCTCGACGACATCGGCTTCCTGCTGCTCGCCCTGCGCTCGCTGCACGCGGCGGCGCGCGCCGCCGGCGCGGGGCAGGACCGGCCGGCGGTCAAAGGGGCGGCACCGGGCGGCAACCTTTCGGTGCCCGGGAGCGACTGAGGGGGCGTAAGCCGTCCCCTGCCAGAAGGTGCCTCCCGTGGAGCCTCCGCTTCCCCACCCCGAATCCCGTCCCCGCCGCGGACGCCGTGCGCCCCGTGCCCGCGCGCTGACCGGCGCGCTCGTGGCCGGACTGCTCGCCGCCGGCGGCCTCGTGGCGTTCGGCCCGGCCTCCCAGGCCGCCACCGCCCGGCAGGCCGAGGCGCTCGACCGCGGCGTCGTGAGCGTGCACACCGACAGCGGGAACCTCGTCAGCTGGCGCTGGCTGGGCACCGACCCCGACGGCGTGTCGTTCAACGTCTACCGGGCCGGCACCAAGGTCAACGCCTCGCCGGTCACCGCCACGACCAACTACTTCCACTCCGGGGCCCCCGCCACCGCCGACTACACCGTCCGCGCGGTCGTCGGCGGCGTGGAGCAGGGCGACTCCGTGCACGCGATCCAGTTCCGTACCGGATACAAGGACGTCCCCATCAGCCCGCCCGCGGGAGGGACGACCCCCGACGGGGTGGCCTACACCTACGAGGCCAACGACGCGTCCGTCGGTGACCTGGACGGCGACGGCGCCCTGGACTTCGTACTGAAGTGGCAGCCCACCAACGCCAAGGACAACTCCCAGTCCGGCTACACGGGCAACACGGTCATCGACGGGATACGCCTCGACGGCACCCGGCTCTGGCGGATCGACCTCGGGCGCAACATCCGCTCCGGCGCCCACTACACCCAGTTCCAGGTGTACGACTACGACGGTGACGGCCAGGCCGAGGTGGCGATGAAGACCGCCGACGGCAGCGCCGACGGCACCGGGAAGGTGATCGGCAGCGCCTCGGCCGACTACCGGAACTCCTCCGGATACGTCCTCTCCGGCCCGGAGTTCCTGACGATGTTCAACGGGCGTACCGGCGCGGCGATGGGCACCGTCGACTACGTCCCCGCGCGCGGCACGGTCTCCTCCTGGGGCGACTCCTACGGCAACCGGGTCGACCGGTTCCTCGCCGGCACGGCCTACCTGGACGGCTCCAGGCCGTCCCTGATCATGGCGCGCGGCTACTACACGCGCAGCGTCATCGCCGCCTGGGACTGGCGGGGCGGCGCCTTCACCCGCCGCTGGACCTTCGACACGAACAGTTCGACCAACTCCGGCAAGGGGTACGACGGCCAGGGCAACCACCAACTGTCGATCGCCGACGCCGACGGGGACGGGAAGGACGAGATCATCTACGGCGCGATGGCGGTGGACGACAACGGCAGTGGCCTGTGGACGACGAAGAACGGACACGGCGACGCCCAGCACGTCGGCGACCTCGACCCCTCGCGGGCGGGCCTGGAGGTGTTCAAGGTCGACGAGGACAGCTCGAAGCCGTCCTCGTGGATGGCCGACGCCAGGACCGGCCAGATCCTGTGGTCCACCCCCGCGAACGGTGACAACGGCCGCGGCGTGTCCGGTGACATCTGGGCCGGCAGTCCCGGCGCGGAGTCCTGGTCCTCCGCCGTCTCCGGGGTGCGCGACCCGAAGGGCACCGTCGTCTCCAGCCGGAAGCCGTCCAGCTCCAACTTCCTGGCCTGGTGGGACGGTGACACCACCCGTGAACTCCTCGACGGCACGCACATCGACAAGTACGGGCCCTCGGCCGACACCCGCCTGCTGACGGGCGCGTCGGTCCACTCCAACAACGGCACCAAGGCCACCCCCTCGATCTCCGGGGACCTCTTCGGCGACTGGCGCGAGGAAGTCGTCTGGCCGACCACCGACAACACGGCGCTGCGGATCTACTCGACGCCGTACGAGACCGGCACGAAGATCACCACGCTGCTCCACGACACCACGTACCGGACCGCGCTGGCCTGGCAGAACACGGCGTACAACCAGCCCCCGCACCCCGGCTTCGCCATCGGCAGCGGGATGGCCACCGCGCCCCGACCGAGCATCACCACGCCGTAGAGTCACGGCGGGCCGCGCCCCCCGCGTCAGGGGGCGCGGCCCGGAAGGCGTCGGCCCGTGCCCGGGGGCGCGGGCCGTTCGCGGTCCGGCGGCCGGTGCGAGGGCCCGGGCCGGAGGATCCGTTCTTCCGGCGCACCGCACGGCGGACCCGTGCCGGTGACGGTCCGGCGCCGGTGGCCCGGTTCCGGACGCCCGTTCATGACCCGTTCACCGCTCGGATCCGCCCGGGGCATTCCCCGGCACGCCGTGGGGACCTACGCTCGGCCGCGCATCGACCGACGCTGTCCACGCCGTGATCCGACCAGGTGTTGACAACGTTGTCCAACTCTGCCGGAGGTATCCCAGACCATGCCCTCCAGACCGTCCGCGGCCCGACGCCTCGCCGCACGGGCCGCCGCGATCGTCCTGACCGGTGCGCTCGCGGGCGCCTTCCTGCCGCCGGCCGCCCAGGCCGAGGCGTTCGTCCCGCGTCCCACCGCCTACGTGGATCCGATGATCGGCACGGCCAACGGCGGCAACACCTATCCCGGCGCGGTCAGACCGTACGGCATGATCGCCTGGTCGCCGACCAGCACCACGGGCGACCAGACGAGCACCGGGGCCGCCAACGGCTACGAGTACGGCGTGACCCGCATGCGCGGGCTCAGCCTCACCCATGTCAACGGCGCCGGCTGCAATCCGGGTGCCGCCGGTGACGTGCCCATCATGCCGTTCGTCGGCGACGTCACCTCCTCGCCGTCCGCCGACACCAAGGACGCCGTCTACGCCTCCGGGTTCTCGCACGACGACGAGCGCGCGGTGCCGGGCCGTTACACCGTCGGGCTCGACTCCGGCGCCACGGCCGACCTGGCCGTGAGCGACCGCGCGGGCGTGGCCGACTTCGGCTTCCCGGCGGGGAAGCCCGCCAGCCTGCTCTTCCGGGTCTCCAACTCCCTCAACGGCAGCGAGGACGCCGGGATCGAGATCGACACCGCGCACCGCAAGGTGACCGGTTCGGTGCTCACCGGGGCGTTCTGCGGCCGGCGCGCCAACGGGGGCACCAACAACCGCAAGAGCTACTACCGGCTCTACTTCAGCGCCTCCTTCGACCGCGACTTCGCCACCACGGGCACCTGGCGCGACGGCACCCTCGCGCCCGGCGCCACGACCGGAGGCGGCGGCGAGGGATACGCCACCGGGGCGGACCGCGCCGGCAGGGGCTCCGGAGGCTGGGTCGGCTTCGACACCTCGGCGGGCGGCGACGTCCGCATGCGGATCGGGATCTCCTACGTCAGCCTGGCGGGCGCGGAGGCCAACCTCCGCAAGGAGATCGCACCGCGGGCGAGCGTCGACGACGTGGCGCGGGCCGGGTCGGCCGCCTGGGACCGCGAGCTCGCCTCCGCGCGGGTCGGCGGGGGCAGCGACGCCCGGCGCACCACGTTCTACACCGCGCTGTACCACGCGCTGACGCAGCCGAACCTGATCAGCGACACCGACGGCCGCTACCCCGGCATGGACGGCGTACCGCACCGCGTGACGGGCGGTCAGAAAGCGCAGTACAGCAACTTCTCCGGCTGGGACCAGTACCGGGCGCAGATCCAGCTCCTCGCCCTCCTCAAACCCAGGATCGCCGGGGACTTCGCCCAGTCGCTGTACAACTTCGCCCGGCAGAACGGCGGCGTCTGGGACCGGTGGGTGCACGTGAACGGGGCCACGCACGTCATGACGGGCGATCCCACCGCGGCCACCCTCGCCACGTTCTACGCGATGGGCGTACGCAACTTCGACTACGAGGGCGCCTTCGAGTCCCTGGCCCGGCAGGCCACCGTGCCGCACCCCGACGGCCTCTCCGACGCGGGGTGCCCCGGCCAGTGCACCGGCCAGCGGCCCAACCTCGCCCAGTACCTGGAGTCCCACTACGCGGCCCAGGACGTCTGCCACTGCTGGGGCGGTGCCGCCGAGACGCTGGAGGACGCGGTGGCCGACGCGGCGCTCGGCCGGTGGGCGCGGCTGCTCGGACGGGACGAGGAGGCCGAAGCCTTCGAGGAGCGCGGCCTGTGGTGGCGCAACGTGTTCAACCCCGGGGCCGGGGACGGCGCCGGGACCACCGGCTACGTCCAGGCGCGCAACCTGGACGGCTCGTGGGTGACCCCCTTCGGCCCGGGCAGCGAGAAGGGCTTCGCGCAGGGCACGAGCGCCACGTACACCTGGATGGTCCCGCAGGACGTGCAGGGCCTGGCCGATGCCATGGGAGGCCGGGAGAAGGCGGCCACGCGGCTGGACGGCTTCTTCCACAAGGCGGACGGTTCCTGGTCGGTCAAGGGCGGCGACGCACTGCGCTACGACCCCACCAACGAGCCCGGAATCCACGCCCCTTGGCTCTACAACGCGCTCGGTCAGCCGTGGAAGACCCAGGAGACCGTACGCGAGATCGTGGACACGGTCTACGGGACCGGCCCGCGCGGCCTGCCCGGCAACGACGACCTCGGGACGATGTCGGCCTGGTACGTCTTCTCGGCCCTCGGCCTCTATCCGCAGACCCCGGGCAGCGCCACCCTGCTGCTCGGGGCACCGCTCTTCCCGTCCGCCGTGCTGCACCGTTCGCAGGGCGGGGACATCCGGATCAGCGCGCCGCAGGCCGATGCGACACATCCGTACATCGACGCGGTGAAGGTCGACGGGCGGGCGGCCGACCGGTCGTGGACGGACGCCCGGCTGGTCACCGGGGGAGGGTCGCTGGCCTACCGTCTCGCCGACCGGCCGAACACCTCCTGGGCCACGGGACCTGCGGGTCTTCCCCGGTAGTGCGTCAACTGGCCCTGCCGCAGGACCCGGTGGGCGGCGCGTTGCCGTTCGCCGGGTCCCGTGCGTCCGGCGGGGAGGGCGGGAGGGGCCCTGATTTTCTATCGTTGAAAAATCTGCGTGCACGACCGTTGTCAGGTGTTTGGGGCTGTGGCTCAATGTTCGACTATGTGCAGTGCTCCGCGGTTGGGGGCACTTCGGCTTCTTCGACGAGGACGACGCCTTGATACGACAACTAGCCCGCCCCCGAACGCTTTTCAGAACGCTCGCCTGCACGGCGGCGCTGCTGCTCCCCGTCGGGGCCACCCTGGTCCCGGCCGCGGCCGCCGCTCCCGCCGCCGCTCCCGCCGAAGGGGCCTCGACCGCTTCGGCGTTCGTGAAGGAGAACCCGTCCACCGAGCCGCACGGTCTCAAGGGCGAGTACTTCGCCATGTCCGCCCCGGGCGCCCGTGACTTCGCGAAGCTCGGTGCCGTCTCCCTCGACCCGGACATCAACTTCCCCGGTCTCACCGGGGCGTTCGAGTCGGCCACGGGTAGGACCGAGCACACCACCGCCCGCTGGACGGGGCAGATCGCGGCACCGGAGACCGGCGACTACACCTTCTCCGCCATCGGCGACAACGGCTTCCGCCTCTTCATCGACGACAAGCCGGTCATCGACCACTGGGTGCCGGACTGGGACAAGGAGCAGACGAGCGCGCCCCTGACGCTGAAGGCCGGCGAACAGCACACGTTCCGGCTGGAGATGTTCCAGGACACCGGCGGGGCGAACATGTTCCTGCGCTGGTCGAGTGCCAAGCTCGCCAAGCAGATCGTCCCCGAGTCGGCCTTCACCCCGCCGGCCGACTTCGAGGTCTACCCGATCGGTCTGAGCGTCGCCGGGAACGGTCTGAAGGTGCAGGCGACCTTCGACCACGAGGTCCGCGACGTCAAGGACGTGAAGAACCACCTCGTCGTCGAGGCGGACACCACGCCGATGCCCGTGAAGTCGGTCGTCCGGGCGTCCGACAACCGCAAGGCGCTGATGGTCACCCTGGGCGCGGCCGTCCAGAAGGGCCAGCAGGTCAGGTTCGCCTACGACGGGAAGGGCGGCCTGAAGAACGGCGGCGAGACCGTCCCCGAGATCAGCCGCAGGGCGAAGAACCTCTCCACGCACCGGCTGACCACACCGTGGGGCGACAAGGTCGACCGGAAGAACCCGCTGCCGGAGTACCCCCGCCCGCAGCAGGTCCGCGACGACTGGAAGAACCTCAACGGCCAGTGGGAGTTCGCGGGAGCCACCGCCGGTGAGAAGCCGGTCTTCGGCAAGGCGCTCGGCGAGCGCATCACCGTGCCGTACCCCGTCGAGTCCCAGCTCTCCGGGCTGGAGCGCCACGAGGACCACATGTTCTACCGCAAGCTCGTCACCGTGCCCAAGAGCTGGTCGGTCGGCAAGCGCGGCAGCGACGACCGTCTGAAGCTGAACTTCGGAGCCGTCGACTACCAGGCGCGGGTCTGGGTCAACGGCAAGCAGGTCGCCGAGCACACCGGCGGCTACACCGCCTTCAGCGCGGACATCACCGACGCCCTCAAGGGCAGCGGCCCCCAGGAGATCGTGGTCGCGGTCACCGACACCACCGGAGCGGACCAGCCCACCGGAAAGCAGTCCGCGAACCCGAGCGGCATCTTCTACACCGCCACCTCCGGCATCTGGCAGACCGTCTGGATGGAGCCCGTCGCGCCCGCGGCCGTCGACTCCCTGAAGACCACGCCGGACATCGACAAGGGGCGGCTCGCCCTGACGGTCACCTCCGCGAACGCCTCGAAGTCCGCCCGGGTCACCGCCGTCGCCCGTGACAGGAAGGGCAAGGTCGTCGGCACGGTCACCGGCCCGGCCAACGGCGAGCTGAGCCTCCCGGTCGCCAAGCAGCACCTGTGGACGCCGGACGACCCGTACCTGTACGACCTGGAGGTCACCCTCAAGGACGGCCGCTCCAAGGACACGGTCGAGAGCTACTTCGGTATGCGCTCCTTCGGTGTCGCCGAGGTCGGCGGCTACCAGAAGCTGGTGCTCAACGGGAAGCCCTTCTTCTCCCTCGCCCAGCTCGACCAGGGCTTCTACCCCGACGGCCTGAACACGGCGCCCAGCGACAAGGCCCTCGTCTTCGACCTGAAGGCGCAGAAGGACCTCGGCTTCAACTCCGTCCGCAAGCACATCAAGGTCGAGCCCGCCCGCTGGTACTACCACGCCGACCAGCTGGGCCTCCTGGTGTGGCAGGACTTCGTCTCCGGCAACATCACCGGCGAGAAGGGCCAGAAGGCCTTCCTCGACCAGGGCGCCGAGATGATGGAGCAGCTGCACAACTACCCCTCGATCGGTGCCTGGATCGTCTTCAACGAGGGCTGGGGCGAGTGGGACCGCACCGAGACCGGCAGGATCACCGAGAAGGTCCAGGCCGCCGACCCCTCGCGCGTCGTCAGCGCCCACAGCGGTGTCAACTGCTGCAACAGCAAGGGTGACTCCGGCAAGGGCGACATCATCGACCACCACGACTACAACAACACCGATCCGGCCTTCCCCGACCGGACGCGCGCCGCGATGGACGGCGAGCACGGCGGATTCACCCTGAGGATCCCCGGCCGCATGTGGCCCGGTGCCCCCACCGCGATCTACAGCGGCGTGGCGGACAAGGACGCGCTGACCGCGAAGTACGTCGACAACACGCGCACGTACTACCTGGAGGCGGCCCGCGCCGAGCTCTCCGGCTCGATCTACACCCAGGTGACCGACCTGGAGAACGAGCTCAACGGCCTGTGGACGTACGACCGCCGGGAGATCAAGGTCGACGCCGCCAAGGTCCGGAAGATCAACCAGGAGGTCATCGCCGCCGGCGCCGCCGCGGGCGAGCGGGATCTGATCAAGGGCGGCGGTGCCTGGTCCCTCGACGAGAACAAGGGCACCAGGGCGGCCGACAGCGGCCCGAACCGCAAGGACCTCACTCTCTCCGCCGGCACCTCCTGGACGCCGGGGGTGCGGGGCTCGGCGCTGAAGTTCAACGGCGCGGGGCAGTACGCGGAGACCGACGGCCCGGTCGTCGACACCACCGGTGACTACACCGTCTCGGCCTGGGCGTCGCTCGACGCCCTGCCGGGCAACTACGCCACCGTCGTCAGCCAGGACGGCCGCCGCCAGGAGAACCCGTTCTACCTCCAGTACGGGCAGGGCGCGTTCGCCTTCTCCACCCCGGGCGCCCACCGGGCCCGGCTGGAGATCAAGCCCGAGCTCGGCCACTGGTACCACCTCGTCGGCGTACGCAGCGGTGACGAGATCAAGCTGTACGTCGACGGCAGGCTCGCCTCCACCGCCGCGGCGGGCAGCGCCGACGTGAGCTCCGGCGCGCTGTCGGTCGGCCGTGCCAAGTGGTCGGGCGGCAACACCGACTTCTGGAACGGTTCCGTCGACCAGGTGAAGGTGTACGACAAGGCGCTCACCGCCCAGGAGGTGACCGCGCTCCACGACGGCGAGAAGCCGTAGACCGGCCGCAGGACCGCTCCCGGCGGTGCGCGCACGCGCCGCACCGCCGGGAGCACCGCGCTGTCCGGCGGCCCCGCCGGCGCGCCGGCCGGAGAGCCGCCTCGACGCGCTCCTCCGCCGGGCAGCGGGCCGTATGCCGCGGTCCGGGCGCGCCGGCAGGAGGGTGGTCTCCCCGGCGCCCCGGCGCGCCGTCACACCTGGGAGAGCGCGCCCCCGGTGCTCTCGCGCACCCGCACCCGGTGCGGGACCACGATCCGGCGGCCGGGCAGTGCGTCGAACCGGCCCAGGACCCGCTCGGTCAGGCACTGCACGGCGCGTTCGGCGATCTGCTCCCGGTCCGGGGCGATCGTGGTCAGGGAAGGCGACGCGAACCGGCCGTCCTCGATGTCGTCGAACCCCATCAGCGCCAGGTCCCGCGGGACCCGGACCCCCCGCTCGGCGGCCACGCGCAGGGCGCCGAGGGCGAGTTCGTCGCTGAAGCAGAACACGGCGTCCACGCGGCCGGGCACCGCCAGCAGCTCCCGCAGGGCCCGCGCCCCCTCCGCACGGTGCAGATCGGCCACCTCCACCTCGGCCACCGGGTTCAGGCCCGCTTCCCGCAGACCCTGCCGGAAGCCCTCGGCCCGCAGCTCCGCCGTTCCGTGTCCCAGCCCGGACTGGAGCCCGATCGCCGCGATCCGGGTACGGCCCCTCGCGACCAGATGGCGAGCGGCGTCCCGCGCCGCCCCCACGTTGTCCAGGGCCACGTGGTCGATCGCCCCGTCCGCCTCCAGCTCACCCAGGACCACGAGCGGCAGACCGCCCGCCAGCGCGGCCAGTTCGGACGGGGACGTCGACCAGGGACTGACGATCATCCCGTCGACCTGGTGACCCTCCGAGCCGTCCAGCAGGCGCCGTTCCAGATCTCCGCGCCCTCCGGTCCGCTCCAGCAGCACGGTCCAGCCGCGCTCCTGCGCCGCGTCGATGAGGAGGGACGCCAGCGCGCCGAAGTAGGGGGAGTGGATCTCGGGTACGACGACCCCGATGAGGCCCGTGCGTCCCTGACGGAGGTTGCGGGCGGCGAGATTGGGGCGGTAGCCCAGCTCCTCGACCGCCGCCTCGACCCGGGCGCGCGTCGCCGGTGCGACCGCCGCCGCGTTGCTCACGACGTTGGAGACGGTCCGGACGGACACGCCGGCCAGCGCGGCGACGTCCTTGAGTCTCGCTGCCACGGTCGGTGCGCTCCTGTCCCTCGGTGCGCGGGGGCGGCCGGTGGAACCGGTCCCTCGCGCTGAGCACCGTAACAGTCCCGCCGCACGCGGGGGCGCACTCCCTCTTGCCACGTTGCTTGCAACGTTGCAACATGGGCGGGCCGGCCGTCGCGCAGGGGAGGGACAGCGCACCCCCGCCGCCCGGCCGCCCCCGCCTCCCGTCGACGAAGGGACCCCAGCCATGTCCGAAGCCGCTCTCGCCCCGCACCTCGACACGGCCGTCGAGGACCTGTACACGGCCGGCATCACCGCGCACCGCGGCGCCTTCACCCCGCAGTGGGCGGACGTGATGCGCGAGGACATCGAGTCGGCCTTCACCGAGGCGCGCGGCCGGGAGGGCGGTGCGGTCGGCCGGGGACCCCACCGGTACTACGTGGAGATCCACCCCGAGCAGATGCGGGGCTTCGTCGAACTCGTGGACCACCCCTGGGTCCGGGGTGTGTGCGAGGCCGTCCTGGGGCCCGACTACCGCATCGTCGAGCTCGGCTTCGACGTCCCGCTCGCCGGGGCGGTGAACCAGCCCTGGCACCGGGACTTCCCCATGCCCGACGCCACCCGGCACCGGCGCAGGCTCACCTCCCTCGCCTTCAACCTGACAGCCGTGGACACCCGTGAGGACATGGGCCCGTTCGAGATCGCGCCCGGCACCCAGTGGGACGACGACGCCCGCTTCGGCCACGCGATGTTCCCGCCCCGCGACACCTATCCGCGCTACGCGGGGCTCGCCCGGCGCACGTACCCGCGGCGCGGGGACATCTCGGCCCGCTCGGCCCTGACGGTCCACCGGGGCACCGCCAACCACTCCCCGGACTCCCGGCCGGTCCTGGTACTGGGCGTCGACGCCCCGGGCGCGGGGAACGACGCCCAGCACGACATGGCGGTCACCCGCGCGTACTGGGCCGCCCTGCCCGGGCGGGTCCGGGCGCATCTGCACTGCCCGGTCGTGGAGGCGCTGACCCCCATCGTCCAGAAGCACACCATCGAGGGCCTGGTCATGGGCGAGGAGTGAGACCGGACCCGGTGCCGGCCCGACGAGGGCCCGGCACCGGGTCCGGCGGCCGGCCTCAGGGAGCCCAGGGGCCGTCCACGGCCCAGGTGGTGTCCTCGGTGAAGGTGGCCGCGTTGTCCCAGGCGTGGCCGCCGCCGGGCGTGGCCAGCCACACCTCCGAGTCGATGTGGCGCAGGTAGCTGCCCGGCAGGTTGGCGCTGGAGAACCTGACCCCGCCCGTGCCCGCGACCGCGCACCAGGTGGCGTCCGCCTTGAACAGGGCCGAGCCGTCGTTCGCGTCACGGCGGACCCGGAAGTCCCGGTGACGCAGGTACTCACCGGGGTAGTTGCGTGACTCCAGCGAATAGCAGTTGCCGTTCGCCAGGCCCGTGACGACCTTCCAGGTGGCGTCGTTCTTCAGCAGCGCGCTGCTTGCGCCGTCGACGACCGCGGTGTAGGCGAGTGCCTCGGAGTGACGCAGGTACTTGTTCGTGTGGCCCGGAGTGGTGACCCGCAGCGACCTGTACTGCCCGGTGGGCAGGGTGACCGGCGGCGCGGGGTCCTTCGACGCCTGGATGAGCGCCTGGTTCGCGGCCCTCACCCGTGCCGTGTCCACCTTGACCACCTGGCGGTCGTAGGTGAGCAGCCCGTTCGCCTCGTTCTCGACGTCGGTGATCTCCGTGTAGACCGAGGCGGAGAGGCCGGCCGGCAGCTGGCCGGTCCTGATGGCGTCCAGGAGCCCGACGAACCGGTTGTTCAGCGCGGTGACGCTCGCCTGGTCCTCGTAGCTGAAGCCGCCGCCCGGGTACCACTCGTGGCCCGGGACCCTGTACCCCAGCCCGCCGAACTCGCCGAGGACGGCGGCCCGGGTCGCGGTGGGCGCCGTGTTGCCCGGGCCGACGTAGACGTGGTTGTCCACCACGTCCCCGTTGCCGCCGTCCACGGAGCCGCAGCAGTTGACCCCGCTCATGTTGTCCACCAGCCGCGACGGGTCGTAGGCCTTCACCTCGTTCGCGATCCTGGCCTGGTCGTACTGGCCCCACCCCTCGTTCTGGTTGACCCACATGACCAGCGACGGGGAGCTCCGGTGCTGGTCGATGACCGCGTGGTACTCGGCCTCCCACTGGGCCCGTGCCGCTGCGTCGGGGGACTTCCCGGTGTCCATGGCGGGCATGTCCTGCCAGACGAGCAGGCCCAGCTTGTCCGCCCAGTAGAACCAGCGCTGCGGTTCGACCTTGATGTGCTTGCGCACCATGTTGAACCCGAGGTCCTTGTGCGCCTGGAGGTCGGACCGCAGGGCCGCGTCGGTGGGCGCGGTGTAGATGCCGTCGGGCCAGTAGCCCTGGTCGAGCGTGCCCGTCTGGAAGACGAACTTCCCGTTGAGGACGGGGCGCAGGATGTTCCCGGCCTTGGCCACGGCGATGGACCGCATGCCCGCGTAGCCGCCCACCGTGTCCACCACCGCGCTCCCGTCGAGCAGTTCGGCGCGCACGTCGTACAGGAACGGGTCGTCCGGGCTCCAGAGCCGGGGGTTCGGCACGGGTACGGAGATCTCGGCGCCGGGCGCCCCGGTCGCCGTACCCACGACGGTGCCGCCGCTGGAGACGGTGACCCGCGCGGTCCGGCCGCTCGCCGAGGCCGCCTGGACCTTCACCCGCAGGCTGCCGCTGCCGAGGTCCGGCGTCATGTCGAGGCGCGTGACGTGCGACGCGGCGACGGGTTCCAGCCAGACCGTCTGCCAGATGCCGGAGGCCGCGGTGTAGAAGATGCCGCCGCCCGGGTGCGGGTTCACGTCGTTCAGGCGCTGCTTGCCGACGGCCTGGCCACCGGTCTGCGTCGGGTCGTACACGGAGACGACGACCGTGTTCGTACCGCCGTTGAGCTGCGGCGTGATGTCGTACGAGAACGAGTCGAAGCCGCCCTGGTGGGCGCCGACCTGGGTGCCGTTGACGAGCACGGTGGTCTGCCAGTCGGACGCGCCGAAGTTGAGCACGACCCGGCGGCCGTTCCAGTTCGACGGCACGGTGAACGTGCGCTTGTACCAGAGCTTGTCGTTCTGGGTGATCTTCCGCTTGATCCCGGAGAGCGAGGACTCGGCGACGAACGGAACCCTGATCTGCTCGGAGAACGCCGCAGGCTGTCCCGCGTCGCGGCCGGTCACCGCGAAGTCCCAGATGCCGTTGAGGTTCGCCCAGTCGGGGCGGGTGAGCTGGGGACGCGGGTACTCGGGCAGGGGGTTGTCGACGGACACCTGGTCCGTCCAGGGCGTCGTCATGGGGGCCGGCTTCGGCGCCCATGCCGTCGGCGCGGCCGTCGCCGGAGCGGTGCTCGCTCCCACCAGCGCGGTGGCGAGCAGGGCCAGCAGGCCGGTGCCTGCGGTCAGCCGTCTCCGCCAGGTGCGGCGGCGTGGTGCGGGTGCGGACGTCATTCCCGGATCTCCTTCAGGGGGGAAGGACTCCCCGCACCGGGCCGGCGCGGGGAGCGGTGCCGGTGGCCGCAGCTGCTCAGAGCAGCTGCCAGAGGTGGTCGGCGGTCCCGTTGTCGTCGTACTGCACGACATGGGCGCTGTCGGCGGCGGACATGCCGTCCACGCCGAGCACCTTGTCCGAGTTGCGGTTGCGGACGCGATACCAGCCGTCGCCGTCCGGTACGAGCTGCCAGAGGTGGTCGGCCGTGTCGTTGTCGTCGAACTGCACGACATGGGCGCTGTTCGCCGTGGACATGAGGTCCACCCCGAGCACCTTGCCGGAGTGCCGGTTGCGGACGCGGTACCAGCCGTCGCCGTTCGCCACGAGCCGCCACAGGTGGTCGGCGGTCCCGGTGTCGGCGAACTGGACCACGTGGGCGCTGTTCGCGGTGGACATGCCGTCCACGGCGAGCACCTTGCCGGAGTTGCGGTTGCCGATCCGGTACCAGCGGTCCGCGAGCCAGGGTGCGGCGTCCGGGCGGGCCGTGGGGAAGGACGTGATCCGCAGCCGTGCCGCGCCCATCGGGACCAGCGTGACCTCCTCGACCGGCTCGGTGCTGCGGGCCGGGCTCTGCTGGAGGGGTGCCACCACGTGCTCGTCGTCGGCGCCCCACTCCGGGATGCGGCGGGCGCGGGCGGTCATGGCGAGCGGGGTGCCCTCCAGGGTGAAGGGGTTGTCGCCGGGGGCGCGCCCGGTGGGGCGGGGACGCAACGAGGACGCCGGCCGCGCCCCGTCCAGGACGAGGCCGTAGTTCCACGGTGTGGTGGCGTGGACCGCGTACTCCGGGAACCGCTCCGTACCGCCGATGCGCTCGTACGACTCCCCGACGCGCAGGGAGTAGGTCAGCGGCCCGTGGTCGACGCTGACCGAGCCGCGGTTGCCGGTCCAGGTGCGTACGGTGGTCCGCTGCGGCAGACGCAGCGTGATCTCGTCGCCGTCGGCCCAGGTGCGGTCGATCCGGGTGAAGGCCGGACCGGCCGGGGCCGCGGCGCGCTCGCCGTTGACGCGGATGTCCGGCTCCGCGCACCACGCGGGAACGCGCAGCACCAGGGGGAAGCGCAGCGGCTTCGGGGACCTGAGGGACAGCGTGACCGTGTCCGTGAAGGGGTAGCCGGTCTCCTCCGTGAAGGTGACCTCGGTGCCGTCGGCGACCTTGGCGGTGACGTCGCTCGCCGCGTACATCGCGGCGGCGAGACCGCCGTCCGGGGTGGCGAGCCAGAGTTCCCCGGTGAAGCGGGGCCAGCCCATGCCGTAGTTGTGCGGGCAGCAGCGGTACCGGTCGACCCCCGGCAGGTACGCCTGCATCGCGAAGCCGTTCTGGAACTGCCGGTCCCGCTTGGGCGCGTCGTCCAGGTCCACGGCGTTGGCGCTGGTGACGTAGTGGACCGCCTTCCCCGACGGGTCCAGTGCGGCGGGCAGCGAGTTGAAGGTCAGCTCCTCGCACCGGTCCGCCCAGAGCGGGTCGCCGGTGATCCGGGTGAGCAGCTGGTGACTCGCCATGAACTCGACGATCCCGCAGGTCTCGAAGCCCTGCCGGGGGTCCCCGTGGCCGGGCCGGGCGTTCTCGTCCCCGGCGAAGCCGCCACCGGCGAACTGCCCGTACGTGTCCATGGCCCTGGCGTACGTCCCGTACGTGTTCCGGGTGTCCTGCCGTGAGCCGCTGCGCAGGGCGTACTGGGCGGGCTCGCGGAAGCCCTGCGCGATGTTGACGTTGTGCGGATCGGCCAGGTTGTCGCCCCAGTCGGCGCCGTACCGGTGGATCCGGTCGGCCAGTTCGAGCAGGAAGGCGTCCCCGGTGCGGTTGAACAGCCAGTAGACGCTGTCGAGTCCGTCGCCCCAGCGCAGGGCGATCCAGCTGGTGCCGAAGGCGCCGGGACCCTGGGCGTTCATGTAACGGAAGAACCGGCTGAGGAAGGGGATGATCCGGGTGTCGCCGTCGTACTCCTGCCACGAGCGGAGCGCCTGGAGCAGGGGAAGGAAGGGCCAGAAGTCAGGCCCGCCGCCGAGCGAGGTCCGCAGCGCCTCGGGTCCGAAGAAACCGTCGGGCCGCTGGGTCGCGAGGACGGCGTCGATCCACCGGCGCGCCGAGGCCAGTGCCGTCGCGTCGCCCGTGACGATCGCCAGGTCCGTGTATCCGCGCAGCCAGTAGGGGACTTCCTCCCAGCCCCCTCGGTCGGGGCGGACCCATCCGGAGGCCTCGAAGTCGAGGAAGTGGGAGAGCTCCTCGTAGCGGCCGCAGAGGCCGTCCAGCTGGAGCCGGAGCTGACCGGCCAGCCAGCCCCGGGCGGTGACGCGCCCGGGAGGCAGCCTCAGGAACGCCGTGGGGTGCAGCGGGGCGGCGTTGGGGGAGTAGTGGCCGCCCGGCGCCGCGGCGGCCAGGCCGCCCGCGGCGGTCGCGGTGCCGGCCCACCGGCCGGCCGCCGTGGCCGCGGCGACGGTGGCGAGGGCGCCCGTCATGAGGTGTCTGCGGTTCAGGGACATCGTGTGGGGACTCCGCTTCTGCACTGCCGGACAGGGGTGGGGTGACCGGCCGGGACGGGCCGGCGCATCGCGAAGGTGGCCGTCGCATCCGCGCCTGACGGAGCGACAACAGGTATGCAACGTTGGAAAATTGATGTCGGCGGTATGACAGCACGCGGTCAAGCCGGTGTCCAGAGGTGGCGCAGCAGCTGGTGCGACGGCTTCCCCGCGGCCGGCGCGCGCGGGGGGCCGCGTCAGGGGCGGACACATTTTGGAAATGCGTCGACAACTCTCTTGCCGCCTGCGGCGCCTCGCCTATATAACGTTGTAAACCGAGCCGCCGAGAGGCCTCACAGGCCCTTACGACCGCAGATTCCGCAGCTCGAAGCGGGGGTCGTGAGGGATGCAGCGTCATCTGCCGCCGAGCGGCCGATGCACCGTCCCGCCATGCCCGACCGCACGCCGAACAGCGTGCCGTCACCCCGCCAAGGAGCGTCCCGCGCATGATGATCCAGCGTCGATCCCGTACCCTCGCCGCGGCCTGCCTGCTCGCCGCCACCGCCACGCTGGCCGTTTCCGGCTGCTCGAAGTCGGAGACCTCGAACGACGCGGGCGGTGACAGCAGCCAGGGAGCACAGGCGGCCAAGTCCCCCGAGGCGGCCTCCGGCCCCGGCTGTTCGCTGGAGACGTACGGCGCGCCCAAGATCGACCTCAAGGACGCGGTGGTCGGCTTCTCCCAGTCGGAGAAGGAGGCCAACCCGTTCCGTATCGCCGAGACCCAGTCGATCAAGGACGAGGCCGCCAGGATCGGCGTCAAGAAGCTGCTGACCACCAACGCCCAGTCGCAGCTGTCGAAGCAGATCAGCGACATCCAGGACATGCTGTCCCAGGGCGCCCAGTTCCTCATCATCGCCCCGCTGAACTCCGACGGTCTGGAGCCGGCGCTCAAGGCCGCGGCGGCGAAGAAGGTGCCCGTCCTCACCGTCGACCGCAAGGTCAACTCCACGGCCTGCAAGGACTACGTGGCCTTCCTCGGCTCCGACTTCGTCGAGCAGGGCAAGCGCGCCGCCGACGCGATGATCAAGGCGACCGACGGCAAGGGCAAGGTGGCGATCCTGCTCGGGGCCTCCGGCAACAACGTCACCACCGACAGGACCAAGGGATTCGTCGACCAGATCAAGGCCGAGGCCCCCGGCATCGAGATCGTCGCGCAGCAGACGGGTGAGTTCGCCCGCGACAAGGGCCAGCAGGTCATGGAGCAGCTCATCCAGTCCAAGCCGGACATCACCGCCGTCTACGCGGAGAACGACGAGATGGGCCTCGGCGCCGTCACCGCGCTGAAGGCCGCCGGCAAGAAGCCCGGCAAGGACGTCAAGATCGTCTCGGTCGACGGCACCCGCAACGCCGTACAGGCCCTGGTCAACGGCGAGTACAACGCCGTCATCGAGTCCAACCCGCGCTTCGGCCCGCTGGCCTTCGCGACCGCCCAGAAGTTCTACGGCGGCGAGGAGATCCCCGAGAACGTCATCATCACCGACCGCGCCTACGACGACACCAACGCCAAGGAATCGCTCGGCGGGGCGTACTGATCCGCTCCTGAACCCAACGGCCCAGGCCGCCGCGGCCCCTCGACCGGCCGCGGCGGACCCGGGCCCTCCCCCTTGGACAGCGGAAGGCCAAGACCACCCATGGCACCACCCGAAGCAGTACCGCAGGCACCGGAGGCGGCCGCGCCCACGGCATCCGCGGTGCTCGAAGCCCGCGCGGTGAGCAAACGGTTCCCCGGCGTCGTCGCACTCGACGGCGTCACCTTCTCCCTGCGCGCGGGGGAGACCCACGCGCTGGTGGGGGAGAACGGCGCGGGCAAGTCCACCCTCATCAAGGTGCTGACCGGTGTGTACCGGCCGGACGAGGGCGAACTGTCGATGACGGGCGAACCCGTCAGGTTCGCCCGGCCGTTCGAGGCACAGCAGGCCGGGATCTCCACGATCTACCAGGAGGTCAACCTCGTCCCGCTGATGAGCGTGGCGCGGAACATCTTCCTGGGCCGTGAGCCCAGGAACCGGTTCGGCCTCATCGACTTCGCCCGTATGCACCGCGAGACGGGCGAACTCCTCGACGGGTTCGGCGTACGCGTCGACCCCCGGCGCCCCCTGCACACCCTGGGCGTCGGCACCCAGCAGATGGTCGCCCTGGCGCGGGCGGTGTCCGTGAACGCCCAGGTCGTCATCATGGACGAGCCCACCTCCTCGCTCGAACCCCGCGAGGTGGAGACCCTCTTCCGGGTCATCGGGAACCTGCGGGACAAGGGCATCGCCGTCCTCTACGTCAGCCACCGCATGGACGAGCTCTACCGGATCTGCGACCGCGTCACCGTCCTGCGCGACGGACGCCACATCCACACCGGCGACCTCGCGGACCTCGACCGCATGCAGCTCGTGTCGATGATGCTCGGCCGCGACCTCGCCGAGGTACGCCGCTCCGGCGTCACCAGTTTCGCCGCCGAGGGGCACGAGGCCGCCCGTACCCCCGTACTCACCGCGACCGGGCTCTCCAGCCGCCTCCAGCTCCACGACATCTCCGTGTCCCTGTACGCCGGAGAGGTGCTCGGCCTCGGCGGCCTCCTCGGCTCCGGCCGCAGCGAGACGGCCAAGGCGCTGTCCGGCGCCCTGCCCCTGGACGCCGGCGAACTCACCGTCGACGGCACCCCGCTGAAGCGTCTCACCCCGGCCGCCGCCATCCGGGCCGGCATCAGCCTGCTCCCCGAGGACCGCAAGGCCGAAGGGATCGTGCCCGGCCTCTCCGTCCGGGAGAACATCGTGCTGGCGGCCATGCCCCGGCTCTCCCGGGCCGGTGTCGTCTCGCGGGCCAGGCAGGACCGGATCGTCGACATCTTCATGAAGCGCCTGCGGATCAAGGCGTCGAGCCCCGAGCAGAAGGTGGGGGAGCTCTCCGGCGGCAACCAGCAGAAGGTCCTGCTGGCCCGCTGGCTCTGCCTGGAGCCCAAGGTCCTCCTGCTCGACGAACCCACCCGCGGCATCGACGTCGGCGCCAAGGCCGAGGTCCAGAGCCTCATCGACGACCTCGCCCGCGAGGGCCTCGCCGTCCTGCTCATCTCCTCCGACATCGAGGAACTCATCGAGGGCGCCGACCGGATCGTCGTCCTGCGCGGCGGAGCGGTCGCCGGTGAGCTGTCGGGCGACGACGTGGCCGAGGACCGGCTGCTCGAAGTCCTCGCCGACCACGCACCGGAGCCGGCGGCCACGGAGCCGGCCGCCCAGGAGGACCCCCGATGACCCCGACCGCCGTCGTCCCGCCCGTGAAGGACGGAACGCCCGAGAAGACCGTGAGCCCTCTGGCCCGGCTGCGTGACCCGGCCTGGTACCAGCGCTACGGCGTGTACGTGGCCGTGGGGGTGGTGCTCCTCTTCAACGCCCTGTTCACCGAGCACTTCATGACCGCGGACAACTTCCGCACCCAGCTCGTCCAGGTCGCCCCCATCGTCATCGTCGCCCTGGGCATGGCCCTGGTCATCGGCACCGAGGGCGTCGACCTGTCCGTCGGCTCGACCATGGCGCTCGCCACCGCCTTCCTCCCGCTCTACCTCGGATACGGGCTCGTCCCCGCGCTCGTCGTCGCCCTCCTGGCGGGCGCCGTCGTCGGAGCCGTCAACGGCGCCCTCGTCTCCCTCGTCGGGCTCCAGCCCATCGTGGCCACCCTCGCGCTCTTCGTCGGAGGCCGCGGACTCGCCCTGGTCATGGCCGACGGCCAGCTCAAGCAGATCGTCAACCCCGACCTGCTGTCCCTGGGCACCGGCTCCTTCCTCGGCATCCCCCTGGTCGTCCTCATCGCCGGAGTCCTCGCCGTCGCCGTCGCCTTCCTGGTGCAGCGCACCACCTTCGGCCGCCAGATCGTCGCCGTCGGCGGCAACCGCTCGGCCGCCGCACTCGCCGGACTCCCCGTCAAGCGGGTCCTCATCGGCGTGTACGTGCTCTGCGGTGTGCTCGCGGCCCTCGCCGGCATCCTCGCCACCGCCCGCCTCACCGCGAGCGACCCGTCCTCGCTCGGCACCCTCATGGAGCTGTCCGCCATCACGGCGGTCGTCGTCGGCGGCACCCCCCTCAACGGCGGCTCCGTACGGGTGCTCGGCACCGTGGCGGGAGCCCTGCTCATGCAGCTCCTGCGCGCCACCCTCGTCAAGCACGACCTGCCCGACTCCACCGCACAGATCGCCCAGGCGGCCATCATCATCGCCGCCGTCTACGTCGCCCGGGAGCGTCGGTCCCGATGAACGAAACCAAGCCCGTCACCGCAGCCCCGGCCCCGGTGCCGCCGAAAGCGCCCGCGGCCCGCCCCGCAGCCGGGCCCGGGCGGACCGGCCCGCAGCGCGCCGCGGAACTCCTGCAACGCCAGGGCGTCCTCGCGGTCCTGCTGACCGTCGTGATCGCCGCCTCCTTCATCTACCCGACGTTCGCCTCCCTCGACAACGCGCGCGGCGTGACCATCCAGGCGTCCTTCCTCGCCGTGGTCGCCCTCGGCATGACGATGGTCATCATCACCGGCGGCATCGACCTGTCCGTCGGATCGGTCTTCGCCCTCGGAGGAGTCCTCGCCGCCTGGGCCTCGCAGTACGGATTCCTCGCCGCCCTGCTGCTGCCCCTCGTGGTGTGCGGCGGGATCGGCCTGCTCAACGGGTTCCTGATCGCCCGGGGGAACATGGCCCCCTTCATCGTCACCCTGGCCACCCTGCTCGGCGCCCGAGGACTGCTGCTCGCCCTCACCGGCGAGGGCGCCACCACCTACCTGGTGCCCAAGGACTCGGCGTTCGGAGAGCTCGGCCAGGGCAGCGTCTGGGGCTTCGGGTACCCGATCATCATCGCCCTGGTCCTCTTCGGGGCCGGCGGACTCGTGCTGCAGCGCACCTCGTTCGGACAGTCCCTCTTCGCCGTGGGCGGCAGCAGCGACGCCGCCACCCTGATGGGCCTCCCCGTCGCCCGTACGAAGATCCTCGTCTACACGCTCAGCGGGCTGCTCGCCGGTCTCGCCGGAGCGCTCAACGCGGCCAGGCTGTCCTCCGGCGTCACCATCGTCGGTGTGGGCATGGAGCTCGACGCGATCTCCGCCGTCGTCATCGGGGGCACACTCCTCGTCGGCGGCGCGGGATCCATCAGCGGAACCCTCTGGGGCGTGCTCCTGCTGGCCGTCATCCAGAACCTGATCAACCAGATCGGCTCCCTCAACTCCTCGTACCAGTCGGTGGTCAGCGGCGGTTTCCTTATCGTTGTCGTGGTGGCCCAGCGCTATCTCGCGCGCAGTCGCAGAAGCACCTGACGACGAGCCGGCCCGCCGGGCCGGACCCAGATCCAAGCCGAGCCGAGCCGAACCAAGGAGTGCCGTGGGCGTCAGCCTCAAGGACGTTGCGCAACGGGCGGGCGTGTCCATCAAGACCGTGTCGAACGTGGTGAACAACTATCAGCACGTCACACCCGCCATGCGCGCCAAGGTGCAGCACGCGATCGACGAGCTCGGCTACCGGCCGAACCTCACCGCCCGCCATCTGCGCAAGGGACGCACCGGCATCATCGCCCTCGCCGTCCCCGAGTTCGGCAACCCGTACTTCGCGGAACTCGCCGGAGCGGTCATCGACGCCGCCGCCCGGCACGAGTACACCGTCCTGGTCGACCACACGGCCGGCCTCAGGGAGAAGGAGCTCCTGGTCAGCCAGGGTTTCCGGTCCCACGTGATCGACGGTCTCATCCTCAGCCCCATCCACCTGGAGCCCGAGGACCTCATGGCGCGCACCGAGACGGCGCCCCTGGTCCTGCTCGGCGAGCGCGAGTACGAGGCGCCCTACGACCACATCGCCATCGACAACGTGGCGGCGGCCCGCGCGGCCGTGCGCCACCTCGTCGCCCAGGGGAACCGGAGGATCGCCTTCCTCGGATCGCGCACCGGCCAGGAGCGCCAGCCCGCACACCTGCGTCTGCGGGGCTGGCGCGAGGAACTCGCCGCCGCCGGCCTCACCCCCGACGAATCCCTCGTCGTGGTCACCGACGGGTACGGCCGCGAGGACGGCGCCACCGGCATGGCGCGACTCCTGGACCGCGAGGACCGGCCCGACGCCGTGTTCGCGTACAACGACCTCATCGCCATCGGCGCCATGCGGACCATCACCGAACGCGGCCTGCGGATCCCGGACGACATCGCCGTCGTCGGCTTCGACGACATCGAGGAGAGCCGCTACACCACCACCACCCTGACCACCATCGCCCCGGACAAGGAGGCCATCGCCCGCCTCGCCGTCGACAGCCTCGTCGGGCAGCTGGCGGGCGAACCGGTGGCCGAACCGCGCAGACCACGCCCCGGCTACCGCCTCGTCGTCCGCGAATCCACCACGTCCGGGCCCGGATCCGGCCACACCGAGGACCACTGATGCCGCGCCCCACCGTGCACCGCACCCCGTTCGGATCCGTCCAGGGGACCCGGACCGACCTGTGGACCCTCGACAGCGGCACGGGTGTCCGCGCCGAGATCCTGACCTACGGCGCGTCCCTGCACCGCCTCACCGTGCCGGACACCACGGGCGCAACCGCGTCCGTCGTCCGGTCCCTCACGACCCTCGACGACTACACGGCCGAACACCCCTACTTCGGCGCCGTCGTCGGCCGCTACGCCAACCGCATCGCCCGCGGCCGCTTCGTCCTGGACGGCACCGAACACCACGTCCCCGCCAACGACCGGGGCCACGCCCTGCACGGGGGACCCGACGGCTTCCACACCAAGGTGTGGGAGGCGGTATCCGTCCCGGGCGACGACAGCGCGTCCGTACGGCTCAGCCTGCACAGCCCCGACGGCGACATGGGCTTCCCCGGGGCACTGGACGCCACCGTCACGTACACCCTGGACACGGCGGGCACCCTGGCCGTCGACTACGCCTCGGTCACCGACCGCCCCACGGTCGTCAACCTCACCAACCACGCCTACTTCGACCTGGCCGGGCACGACGACGTCCTCGGCCACCGCCTGGAGGTCGACGCCGACCTCTACCTGCCGGTCGACGACGACGGCATCCCCTCGGGCCCGCCCGCCCCGGTCCGCGGCACGCCGTTCGACCTCACCGTGCCACGGGTCCTGGGGGAACGGCTGGGCGTCGAGGACGGACAGCTGCGGGCCGCGGGCGGCTTCGACCACTCCTGGGTCCTGCGGGACTCCGACGCCGTCCTGCGCCGCGCCGCACGTCTCACCGCACCGGACGCCGCCCGGATCCTGGAGGTGTGGACCACGGAGCCCGGCATCCAGGTCTACACCGCCAACCAGCTCGACGGCTCGTTCACCGACGGCGCCGGCCGCCGCCACGAACGGCACGGCGCGGTCTGCCTGGAGACCCAGCACCTGCCCGACTCGCCCAACCGGCCGGACCTGCCCAGCACCGTGCTGCGCCCCGGCGACACCGCGCGCAGCCGCACCGAGCTGCGCTTCCCGCACCTCGGGAACGGGCCGCACGCCGAAGCACCCTGACACACGGCCGCCGCACCGCGGCAACGGTGCGGCGGCGGGTGCGAGGGACGCGCCGCCGCACGTCCCCCGCACCCGGGGCGTCGGCCGGTCACTTCAGGTAGGCGCCCGCCGTACCGATCTTCCCCGGGGCCGCGTTCCTGCCGCCGAGGTCGAGGACGTACACCCGGAGATTGCCCTTGCCCGGCGCCGGGACGGCGAGCGTGCCGCCCGTCACCACCCGGGTGTCGCCCGTGACCGCGTCCTTGTACGTGCCGTTGGGCACGCCCGTGTACGTGGCGCCGCCCGAGACCGTCACCAGCGCGAAGCTGTCCGTGCCGCTCGCCGCGTCGGTGTAGCGGCGCTTGTACGCCATCGAGCCGGTGATGCCCTCCGTGGAGTACTGCCCCATCTGCAGGGCGGGCACCGCACGGCGGATCTGGTTGAGCCGCTGCACGTGCTTGACCAGGGGCTTCGACAGGGTGTCGGCGACCGCGCCGGACGCCGAGTCGACGGTGCCGAAGTCCGACGCCCTGACGTCGCCCGCGAGGTGCCCGCCGAAGTACGCCCGGCCGGTCGTCGCCAGCGGGCAGCTGGGGCCGCAGTCGATCTTCTTGCCCGCCTGGAACTCGATCTCCGAGCCGTAGTACAGCGTGGGGATGCCCCGGAACGTCCACATCAGCGACATGTTCTCGGCCCAGGCGTCGGTGCCGCCCGCGTACCGTTCGCTGCTCTTGTTGGGGCCGTAGTCGTGGCTGTCGACGTACACCACGTTGTAGGTGGCGTCGTTGTAACTGTCGTCGGAGTCCTTGCCGTTGCCGTAGGCGTTGGTGGCGTCACCGAAGTTCATGTGCATGCGCATGTCGATGACGTTCATCCCGGAGAAGCGGCTGTGGTCCGGGGCGTGGTAGCTGTTGCCGTCCAGGAAGGCGTTGGCGGAGGTGGGCTGGGAGCCGGTGCCCTGCTGCTGCTCGTAGTCGTACATCTCCAGCGCCGCCTTGCCGTCGTCCGCGCTGTACTCCTTGCGCTCCTTCCACGTGTAGAACTGCGCCGAGTGGTTGACCGAGCCGCGGTTCCACTTGTCGTTGACGAAGGCGGCGACCTCGCCGAAGACGAAGAAGTTCTTCGCCGCCTCCGCGCCGAACCGCTGGGTGACGCGCTCCTGGATGGCCGGCAGGAAGCGGCGGTTCCAGGTGGTGCGGGGGATGTGCACGGCGGTGTCGACGCGGAAGCCGTCCACCCCCATGTCGATGTACTTGTCGTAGGCGCCTATCAGGTAGTTCTGCACGGGCGCGCTCTCGGTGTCGAAGTCGGCGAGGTCCTCGTGGAGCCAGCAGGAACGGGAGTCCTCGCCCTCCCAGTTGCCGATCCAGCAGTTGTGGTAGTACGCCTTGGGGAACATGCCCGAGGTGGGACTGGGCCACTGGCAGTTGTAGATCCGGTAGCCCTCCGGCGAGGTGTACTGGGTGGGGGTGCCCCAGTTGACGCAGGTGTTGCCCGAGGGTTCGGCCGTCGACCACAGGTCGCCGTTGTAGTACGACTTCCCGGACTTCGGCTCGACCGTCAGTCCGTCGTACTCGAAGCCGTCGTTCCCCTCGTCGTAGTACCAGCTCCACTGGGCGTCACGGACCCCGTACGTCTTCGGGGTGAACAGCCCCTTG
Source organism: Streptomyces sp. NPDC058008 (assembly GCF_042886395.1). Lineage (NCBI taxonomy): Bacteria > Bacillati > Actinomycetota > Actinomycetes > Kitasatosporales > Streptomycetaceae > Streptomyces > Streptomyces sp. NPDC058008. The sequence continues at coordinate 44,404 of NZ_JBHVQX010000014.1, forward strand.
GCGCCCCAGCGCGAGGAGTGGTTGTAGACGACGTCCTGGTAGATCTTCATGCCCTTGGCGTGCGCCGCGTCGATGAGGTCCTGGTACGAGGCCCCGGCGGACTCGAGCCGGGAGTCGACCTCGTAGAAGTCGTAGCCGTGGTAGCCGTGGTAGTCGTAGTCGGAGCGGTTCAGGACCACGGGGGTGATCCAGACGGCCGACATCCCGAGGCCCTTGATGTAGTCGAGCTTCTCGACCAGGCCCTTGAAGTCGCCCCGGAACATGGGGTCGTCGTTGGCCGCGTTGCCCGACTTCACGTGCTGGCTGCCGCCCCGGTTGTTCGAGGGGTCGCCGTCGTTGAAGCGGGCGGTGAGCACGAAGTAGATCGGGTCCTTGCGGGGGTCGGTGCCCAGCGGCTTCCCGGCGGCCGGGGCCGTCGGCTTCTCCCCGGTGGTCACGGTGGCCGGGGCGGAGGCCGCCGAGACGTTCCCCGCGGCGTCGACGGCCCTGACGGTGTAGCTGTAGGCCGTCCTCGCCTCCAGACCGGTGTCGGAGAACACCGTGGAGCCCACGTCGCCGACCATCGTGCCCTTGCTGCCGCCCGTCCGGGTGACCTGGTACTTCGTCACACCGCGGTCGTCCGTGGAGGGGTCCCAGGTCAGCACGACGGACACCCCGTCCACGCTCGCCGACACCTTCGACGGGACGGTGGGGGCCTGGGTGTCCGGTGTCTCGGCGGCACAGGGGTCCCCGGCGCCGGCGGTGACCTTCCGGTCCTTCACCGTGGTGAGGCCGGCGGGGAGGGTGTAGTCGGCCCCGTTGTTGTTGTCCCAGACGCCGTTGCCGTTGTTGAAGGCCGCTTGCAGGGAGGCGGCGGTCCCGAGGTCCACCGACCTCTTCACCCAGCCGGTGCAGGCCGGCTCCATGCCCACGCCGGGCACGGTGGTCCACGCGCCGCCGGCCGGCCTGTAGTGCAGATTGGTGGTCGTCCAGCCGACCGTGGCGGTCGAGTAGTAGACCGAGGCCGTGCGGGTCCCCCCGGGTTCCGTGCCGCTCTCCGCGCAGGGGTCGCTGTGGGCCACGACGCCGTCCTTGACCGTGACGGAGCCGGTGCCCAGGGCGTAGTTCTTCCCGTTGTTGTTGTCCCAGACGCCGGCGCCGTTGTTGAACGTCGCGGCCAGGCCGGCCGCGCCGCCCAGGGGGACGGTCAGCTTCACCCAGTCCGTGCACGCGGCCTCCATGGCCGTACCGGGCACGGTGGTCCAGGATCCGCCGTCGGGCGCGTAATGCAGCCGGTAGGCGGACCAGTTCCTGGTCTTGGTGTAGTAGAAGACGGTGGCGGAGGATTCCGGCGCGGACGCGGCCGCGGGCACGGCCTCGTCCGGGGTGGAGGGGGTGGGGCCCGGCGTCAGGAGCCCGAGCATCACCGTCGCCGCGACGGCCGCCGCCGCGGGGCGTCCGAGCAGCCGGACAGGGGTGCGTCTCATGCGTGTGTCTCCAGGGGAGGGCCGCGGGCGGGTGGACCGCGGCTGCCGTCAGCACGGCCGCTCCGCGAGCGGTCGCGAGGATCCCGCCGGAGAACCCGGACGCGCCTCGGGGTTCGGGCGAGCAGTGCGCTCCGACAGCAATTCCTGTCAGAACTTTTCTGCAATCTCTTGCACCCAGGAAGTTACCGGTGCATGACAGGTCCGTAAAGAGGCCGCGCACCGGTGACGCGACGAAGGACGGGAGGAACGAGGGGGCGGTGTACGGGCGTTCCGCCACTCGCCGCCCGCTCCGCCGATGCGGCGGTGGCGTTGCGCGGCTACGCGCTCGGCACCCCGGGCCGGGCGGCCTCGACCGGGCCGTCCGCCTCTCCCGCGCCGGGCATGTGCGGTGGGAGCGCCCGGGGAGGCCCGAACGGTCCGGGGGAGAACGGGAGTCGGCGCCGGCCTGGTCACCGGACCGCCCGGCGGAAGCGGGCCGCACGCCCCGGTGCGGGCCTCACCCCGCGTGCGGTCCCGGCCGGATCCGGTTCCGGGGGTGCGCGGGGTGTCCGGAGCCGGGGTGCCGGATGTCCGGGGGCGGGCGTTCAGCCGTGGGGCGGCGGGGCCGTGCTGGCCCGGACGACCAGACGGGTCGGCACCAGGGTGGTCCCGCGTTCCGTCGTCTCGCTGCGGATCTGCCGCAGCACCCCGTCCACGCACAGCCGGCCGATCTCGGCGAAGTCCTGGTGGACCGTGGTCAGCGGCGGAAGGAACGACGCGGAGTCGGCGATGTCGTCGAACCCCACGACGCTGACGTCCTCGGGCACCCGCCTGCCCCGCTCGTGCAGCGCGCGCAGAACGCCCAGGGCCATCTGGTCGTTGGCCGCGAAGATCGCGGTGCAGGCGGGGTCCGCCGCCAGGGCGAGCCCCGCCGCGTAGCCCGAGGCCGCGGACCAGTCGCCCCCCACCGGAGGCGGAACCGGGCGCCCCGCCGCCTCCAGGGTCTGCCGCCACGCCTGGGCGCGGCGCTGCGCCGCGAACGACTCGGCGGGACCGGCGACATGGACCACGCTGCGGTGGCCGAGGTCGAGCAGATGCTGCACGGCCGCCCTGGCGCCCCCCGACTGGTCGGTGTCCACGACGCTGTAGCGGTCGCCCGCGTCGGAGTCGGCGACCACGACATGGGTGTGCGGCGGCAGCGAGATCGCGGCGTCCAGCAGGCGGACCTCCATGATCACGATGATGCCGTCCACGACCTGTTCGCCGAGCACCGTGACGGCGCCCCTGACGCTCTTGCTGGTGGGCGTCGCGACCGGCAGCAGGGTGATGGCGTAGCCCTCGTCCGCCGCGGAGGCCGAAATGGCCTCGAGTGTCCGGACGTTGCCCGTCGTCGCCAGAGTGAAAAGGATCACCCCCAGCGTGCGGAATTTCCCGCTCTTGAGAGCCCGCGCGGCGCTGTTGGGCCGGTAGTTGAGCTCCTTCATGGCCGTGAGGACGCGCTCCCGGGTGTCCTCGGACACCACGGAATGCCCGTTGGACACACGGGAGACCGTCTGCGAGGAGACTCCGGCCAGGCGCGCGACATCAGCCATGGAGGCTTCCTTGCGAGGAGGTCTGTCCATGGCTTGTTCCTGTCCCTGCACTTCGTCTGCCTCCGTCGTGACTCCGCGAGCCTTTCACCGTGTGTGGGGCGCTCCTGTGGCCGTCGGGCCGTCATTTCCACTGATCACCGCATGCGTCCTGAAGACGTTCCGAAGGGGGACGCGCCCTGCCGCCGCAACGGGTCCGGCCGGTTCCGGGCACGGACCGAGGGTTCGGGCATCGGCATTTCTACCACTTTCGGCCGACCGGTGCCGACGGGCGGGTGCCCCGGTGACGGGGGTGCCGTGCGGCGGCCGTGCCGATGGTGGGACGATCTCACGAACTCGTCGCCGTCAAACGGAATCCCGGCCTTGACCGTAGGTGAAGAGGGCGTGTAGACATCGTCCCACCGATAAATGTTTACGTAAACATCGGTCTTCTCAAGCACAGCGCCTCCACGATGTCCGGTGTCTCCATCCGGCCGGGGCCATGCTCAACGCCGGAACAACAGGAGTACCCATGACGGCCGTTACGCCGATCACGACCGGACGCCGCCCACCAGCCGCACGCTCCCGCAGCCGCCGCGGACGGGTCGGCTGGATCTTTGTAGGGCCCTTCATGGCCGTGTTCGCCCTGGTCTTCCTCGCTCCGATCATCTACTCGCTGTATCTGAGCTTCTTCCGGGACCAGTTGGTCGGCGGCACCTCGTTCGTCGGCCTGGACAACTTCCAACGGGCCTTCGGGGACGAGAAGTTCTGGGAAGCCGTGGGCCGGGTGGTCCTGTTCCTCGCGGTGCAGGTCCCCGTCATGCTCGGGATCGCCCTGCTCATAGCCCTGGCGCTCGACAGCGGCAGGCTCTACGGCAAGAGCTTCTTCCGGATAGCCGTCTTCCTGCCGTACGCCGTCCCCGCCGTCGTCGCCACACTGATGTGGGGCTTCATCTACGGCACCCGCTTCGGGCTCGTGGGGAACATCAACGACGCCTTCGGCGTGACGCTGCCCGACCCGCTCTCGCCCTCCCTGGTGCTGGCGAGCATCGGCAACATCGTCACCTGGGAGTTCATCGGCTACAACATGCTGATCTTCTACTCGGCGCTGCGGGTCGTCCCCAAGTCCCTCTACGAGGCGGCCGAGATCGACGGCGCGGGGCAGTGGCGGGTCATCACCGCGGTCAAGATCCCCGCGATCCGGGGTGCGCTCGTGATCGCCACGATCTTCTCGGTGATCGGCAGCTTCCAGCTGTTCAACGAGCCCAGCATCCTGCAGAGCCTGGCGCCCAACGCGATCACGACCTACTTCACGCCCAACCTCTACACCTTCACGCTGTCGTTCTCCGGCCGGCAGCAGAACTACGCGGCCACGGTTTCCCTCGTGATGGGCGTCGTTACTATGATCATCGCCTACGCGGTACAGCTGCGCGGCATGCGAAAGGAGGCGTGAGCGATGAGCGCCCCTTCCTTCACCGCCGAACAGACGCCCCGTCGGCGGACCTCCCACCGTCGTGCCCCGGCCATCCGCCACACCCGGCACACGCCCGGCCGGCCGCGACGCAGCGTGGTGCTCACGCTCCTGATGTGCCTCACCGCGCTCTACGCACTCCTGCCGCTGGTCTGGCTCGTCATCAACGCGACCAAGACGCAGAAGGGTCTCCTCGACTCCTTCGGCCTCTGGTTCAGCGGTGACTTCGCGCTCTGGGACAACATCTCGCAGACGCTCACCTACGACGACGGCATCTTCGTCCGCTGGTTCCTCAACACCCTGCTGTACGTGGTCGCGGGTGCCGGCGGTGCGACCTTCCTCGCGGTGCTCGGCGGCTACGGCCTGGCGAAGTTCGACTTCACGGGCAAGCGGGCCGTGTTCGCCACCGTCATCGGCGCGGTGGCCGTGCCCGCCACGGCGCTGGCGGTCCCCACCTTCCTGATGTTCAGCAAGATGGGGCTCACCAACACGCCCTGGGCCGTCATCATCCCGTCGCTGATCTCACCGTTCGGGCTCTACCTCATGTGGGTGTTCGCCGCCGAGGCCGTCCCCACCGAGCTCCTGGAAGCGGCCAGGGTGGACGGCTCCGGCGAACTGCGGACGTTCTTCCGCGTCGCCCTCCCGCTGCTGACCCCGGGTGTCGTGACCGTACTGCTGTTCACCATGGTGCAGACCTGGAACAACTACTTCCTGCCCCTGATCATGATCAAGGATCCGGACTGGTACCCGCTGACCCTCGGTCTGGACGCCTGGAACGAGCAGGCGTCCACCGCGGGCGGCCAGCCCGTCTTCAACCTGGTCATCACGGGCTCGCTGCTGACCATCGTGCCGCTGATCATCGCCTTCCTGCTGCTCCAGCGATACTGGCAGTCCGGACTGGCGGCAGGCAGCGTCAAGGGGTGAGCCGCTCCCCGGCCTCGTCGGCCACCGAATCTCCGCGCTCCGGGTCCGGTTTCCCCCGGCCACCGACCGGCGCGGCGTTCCACCCCTCTCCACCCCCGCACCCCCGTGCGGGTGTTCCACGGTTCGTGCACCACCCTCACCACAACGGAGTGAAGCAATTATGAGAACCATGACCAGACGCGCGATGCGTGGCGTCGGCCTGCTGTGCGCGGCCGCGCTGAGCCTCACCGCGTGCGGGTCCTCCGACGACGCCGCCTCCTCGGACAAGACCGTCTCGGGAGGCGACCTCAGGGCTGCCCTCAAGGAGGGCGGCTCCATCACGGTGTGGGCGTGGGAGCCGACGCTGAAGCAGGTGGTCAGCGACTTCCAGAAGGAGTACCCCAAGGTCAAGGTGAAGCTGGTCAACGCCGGTACCGGCAACGACCAGTACACCGCCCTGCAGAACGCCGTGCAGGCCGGATCCGGCGTGCCGGACGTCGCGCAGGTCGAGTACTACGCCCTGGGACAGTTCGCACTCGGCAAGTCCCTCGAGGACCTCAGCCGTTACGGCGCGGGCGACTTCAAGGACGACTACTCCCCGGGCCCGTGGAACGCGGTCACCGTCGAGGACGCCGTGTACGCCCTGCCCATGGACTCGGGCCCGATGGCGCTCTTCTACAACAAGAAGGTTCTGGACAAGCACCAGATCGCCACGCCCACCACCTGGGACGAGTACCTCGAGGCCGCACGTGCCCTGCACGCCGCGGACCCGAAGGCGTACATAGCCAACGACACCGGTGACGCCGGGTTCACGACCAGCATGATCTGGCAGGCCGGCGGAACCCCCTTCAAGACCCGTGACACCGACGTGACGGTCGACCTGGCCGCCGACAAGGGTGTCGTCGCCTTCACCAAGGTCTGGCAGAAGCTGCTCGACGAGAAGCTCCTCGCGCCGATCGAGAACTGGAGCGACGAGTGGTACAAGGGTCTGGCGGACGGCACGATCGCCACGCTGTCCACCGGCGCCTGGATGCCCGCCAACTTCGTCTCGGGCGTCGAGTCCGCCTCGGGTGACTGGCGTGCGGCCGCCCTCCCGCAGTACGAGAAGGGCGGCGAGGTCAGCTCCGAGAACGGCGGCAGCTCCCTCGCGGTGATGAAGGCCGGCAAGAACAAGGACCTGGCGTACGCGTTCAACGAGTACGCCAACCACTCGGAGGGTGTCCAGGCCCGCATCGCCGGCGGCGCCTTCCCCGCCACCACCAAGGACCTCTCGTCCCCGTCGTTCCTCGACACCACCTTCCCGTACTTCGGCGGCCAGAAGGCGAACGAGATCTTCGCCCGGTCCGCCACCCAGGTGCCGGAGGACTGGTCCTACCTGCCTTTCCAGGTCTACGCGAACTCCGTGTTCAACGACTCCGTCGGCAAGGCGTACGTCTCCGACACCAAGCTGGTCGACGGGCTGAAGGAGTGGCAGAAGGCTGCCGTCACCTACGGCAACGACCAGGGCTTCAACGTCAACAAGTGACGTCCGGAGCCTGAACAGGCTGAGGGCGGTCGCCCGACCGGGCGGCCGCCCTCAGCCGTACTCGCACCTCGTATCCAAAGGATCAACATGAGCCCCGCCTCCCAGCGCCACTGGCTGCGCCCGCCCTCCGACGACCGCACCGCGAGCTTCGCCTACGGGGCCGACTACAACCCGGAGCAGTGGCCGCGCGAGGTGTGGAAGGAAGACGTCCGGCTGATGCGCGAGGCCGGGGTCACCATCGTCTCCGTCGCCATCTTCTCCTGGGCACGCCTGCAGCCGGCCGAGGACCGCTGGGACTTCGACTGGCTGGACGAGGTGCTCGACCTGCTCCACGACAACGGGATCGCGGTCGACCTCGCCACCGCCACCGCCTCGCCGCCGCCCTGGCTCACCACCCTTCACCCGGAGATCCTGCCGGTCACCCGCACCGGCGAGACCCTCTCGCAGGGCGCGCGACAGCACTGGCGGCCCACCTCGCCCGTCTTCCGCAGATACGCCCTCGAGCTGGTCGAGGTCATGGCCACCCGCTACGCGGACCACCCCGGTGTGGTCGCCTGGCACATCTCCAACGAGCTCGGCTGCCACAACATCTACGACTACTCCGACGACGCGGCCCAGGCGTTCCGCGACTGGCTGCGCGCCCGCTACGGCACCCTGGAGGAGCTCAACCGCGCCTGGGCTACCTCCTTCTGGTCGCAGTACTACAGCGACTGGGCGCAGATCCAGCCGCCGCGACTGGCCGCGAGCCACGCCAACCCGACCCAGCAGCTCGACTTCAAGCGCTTCTCCTCCGACGCACTCAAGGACTACCTGCGGGCCGAGCGCGAGATCCTGCGCCGCATCACCCCCGAGATCCCCGCCACCACCAACTTCATGGTGATGGGCGGCACCAAGGGCATGAACTACCCGGAGTGGGCCGAGGAGATCGACTTCGTCTCCAACGACCACTACGCCCACCCCGGACCGCAGCGCCTGGACGAGCTCTCCTTCTCCGCCGCCCTCACGCACTCCATCGCCCAGGGCAGGCCCTGGTTCCTGATGGAGCACTCCACGAGCGCGGTCAACTGGCAGCCCGTCAACGTCGCCAAGCGTCCGGGCGAACTCGCCCGTGACTCCCTGGTCCACGTCGCCCACGGAGCCGACGCCGTCTGCTTCTTCCAGTGGCGCCAGTCCGCCGCCGGAGCGGAGAAGCACCACTCCGCGATGGTGCCCCACGCCGGCGCGGACAGCGAGGTCTTCCGTGCGGTCGCCGCCCTCGGCCGGACCCTGGAGACGCTCACCCCGGTCACCGGCTCCGTGCGGGAACCGGCTCGCGCGGCACTCGTGTACGACTGGGACTCCTGGTGGGCCGTCGAGCGCGACTCCCAGCCGTCCTCCCTGGTGGACTACCGGCAGGAAGCCCTCGACTGGTACTCCGCCTTCCTGGCCCTCGGCGTCCGGGTGGACGTCGTCACGACCTCGGCCGACCTCACCGGGTACGACTTCGTCGCCGCCCCCCTCCTGCACGTCGTCCCCCAGGCCCTCGCGGCCCGGCTGGAGGCGTACGTGCGCGGAGGCGGCCACCTCGCCACCACCTACTACTCGGGTGTCGTGGACGAGAACGACCATGTGCACCTCGGCGGTTACCCGGGGGCGCTGCGCGATCTGCTGGGCATCCGCATCGAGGAGTTCGGCCCGCTGCTGGAGGGCGCGGACGTACAGCTCGACAACGGTCTGACCGGCACCCTGTGGACCGACCGGATCGACCTGACCGACCCCGAGGTGGAGGTGCTCGCGCGGTACGGGAACGGGGACCAGGCGGGGCGTCCCGCCCTCACCCGGCGCGCCCTGGAGGAAGGCGGCTCCGCCGCCTACGTCTCGACGCGTCTGGGCAGCTACGGGCTGGCCGACGTGCTGCGCCCGCTGCTGTCCGGGGCGGGCGTGCCCAGCGAGCTTCCCGCCGACGTCCGGGGACGGGTCGAGCTGACCGTGCGCACCGACGGCTCACAGGCGTACTGGTTCCTCGTGAACCGTACGGACGAGCCCGTCGCCTTCGGCGCGGTCGACGGAGAGGCCCTCACCGGGCCTTCGCCGGACACCGACGGCGGCCTGGTCCTTCCGCCGCGAGGGGTCTCCGTGCTCCGTGTGGCGTCCGGGGCCACGCCCTTCCCCGCCGCCGCGCTCTCCGGGCAGGCGGCAGGCTAGCGGCCCCGCGCTCCGTGCGCCCCGGGGGACAGGACCGTCGTCCCCCGGGGCGCGCCGCGTCGTGCGCCGGTCCGTCCACCCGGGCCGGGGCTCCCGTGCGGCGGGGCCGAATGGGCCTGCCCGGTACCGAACGTTGCGCTGTCCGGCTGACGCGGCTCAGGACCGCGGGGGATGTGGACGAAGGGTCAGGTGTTCGCACGTCGCGGGCCCGAGCGTCCGCGATCCGCTCCACCACCCCAAGGGAGAACGCATGCGCCTGCGCGCCCGCTGGGCACCAGCCGCTCTACTGCTGATCGTCCCCCTGATCGGCACCACCACGGCCACGGCCGACACCGCCGAACCTCTCGTGCCGCTGCAGAAGTCGGACCGGGCCGTGCCCGGCCAGTACATCGTCACCCTCGCGCCCGACCAGAAGCCGGCCGCCATGGCCGAGCAGCTCGGTGTCAGCACCCTGTTCACCTACGGCAAGGTCCTGCACGGCTTCGCCGCCTCGCTCACCCCCGCACAGCTGGAGCAGGTGCGCGGCGACGCGAGCGTCCAGGCCGTCGAGGAGAACAGCGAGGCATCCGTCTCGCCGCCCGCGGCGAGTACGGCGGCGGGGCGGCGGGCCGTGGCCGGGAGCTGGGGGCAGGACCGCATCGACCAGCGGAACCTGCCGCTGGACGGCATGTACGACGTGAACGGCACGGGCAAGGGCGTGACCGCGTACATCCTGGACACCGGCATCGAGTCCGCCCACAGCGAGTTCGGCGGCCGGGTGGGCGCCGGGTACGACGCGATCGGCGACGGCCGCAACGGCGAGGACTGCAACGGCCACGGCACCCATGTGGCCGGGACCGTGGCCGGGGCGACGTACGGCGTGGCGCCCGGCGCCTCCCTCGTGCCGGTGCGGGTGCTCAACTGCGAGGGGTCGGGCACCTGGGCCGGGATCATCGCCGGCCTCGACTGGATCGCCCAGAACGCCGAGCAGCCGGCCGTGGTCAACGCCTCCCTCGGCGGGCCCGCGTCGTCGGCCGTCGACGACGCGTTCGACGCGCTCGCGTCGGACGGCATTCTGCCCGTGGTCGCGGCGGGCAACGAGAACCAGGACGCCTGTGACGTCTCCCCGGCCCGCGCCGACGGCGTGCTCGCCGTGGGCGCGAGTGACGACCAGGACCGGCAGGCGACCTTCAGTAACTGGGGCACCTGCGTGTGGCTGTACGCCCCCGGGGTGGACATCGTGTCCGCGAAGCTCGGCGGCGGTTCGACGAAGCTGAGCGGTACGTCGATGGCGAGTCCCCATGTCGCCGGCGTGGCCGCGCTCTACAAGGAGCAGAACCCCGACGCGGCGCCGCAGGAGGTCGCGGACCGGCTCGCCGCGGAGGCGACCCCGGACGTCCTGACGGGTCTGGGCTCCGGCTCGCCCGACCGGCTGCTCTACACCGGCGGTCTCTGACCGGCCCGCGCCACCGGAGCGGGGTCCGCGTTCTGCGGGCCCTGCTCTTTTGCGCGCCGTGGAACAGGCCCTTTCCGGCAGCTTGCGCTGCAACGCAAGAAATCAACATTCCTTGCGGCACCCTTTGGGGGCCTCTCCGTGACGACCTCGCGCGACCCCCACGGTTCCGAATGCGCCTCATTAGGCGTCCTTTGGGGTTCCCGTCGAGCCCGATCGTGTTCCGGTTTCTGTCTCAACCGTGGACGCTCTCGCACTTCTCTGCAACTCTCTGACCGCCAAGCGCAAAACTCAGCTCAGTGCGTGCAGGAAGTGGCGATACAGAGCTGATCCGACAGAGCCGCACCCTCGGCGCCCTCCGCGCCGGGGCCGAAGATCGGGGATCTATGCGAGCCCAACGCTGGAGATGGCGGGCCCTTTCCGCCGTGGTCACCACCAGTCTTCTGATGATCGGATGGCCGTCGCTCACCGCCGCGGCGGCCGACGGACCCAACATCGCCGCGGGCCGGGCCGCGGCGGCCAGCAGCGCCGGCACCGGGTACGCCGCCGGCAACGTGACGGACGGCGACCGGTCGACGTACTGGGAGGGTTCCGGCGGAACCCTGCCCCAGTGGGTCCAGACCGACCTCGGCTCCGCCGCCCGGGTCGACGAGGTGACGCTGAAGCTGCCGGCCGGCTGGGAGAGCAGGCAGCAGACCCTCTCGCTCCAGGGGAGCGCCGACGGCACCAGCTTCTCGACCCTGAAGAGCTCGGCCGCCTACACCTTCGGCCCCGGCACGTCCAACGAGGTGAAGATATCGTTCCCGGCCACGCTGACCCGCTTCGTGCGGGTGAACGTCACGGCCAACACGGGCTGGCAGAACGCCCAGCTCTCCGAGCTCGAGGTGCGCGCCGCCGGGGAGTCGTCGGCCAACCTCGCCGCGGGCAGGACGCTCACCGCGAGCAGCTACACCGAGACGTACGTCGCCGCCAACGGCAACGACGGCAACCGGGCCAGCTACTGGGAGAGCAGGAACAACGCCCTCCCGCAGTGGCTCCAGGCGGACCTGGGCTCCTCGGTCCGCGTCGACCGCGTGGTGCTGCGGCTGCCGGACGGCTGGGAGCAGCGGTCCCAGACCCTGAAGGTGCAGGGCAGCGCCAACGGTTCGGACTTCGGTGACCTGACGGCGTCCAAGGCGTACACGTTCAACGCCGCGGGCGGCCAGTCGGCCACGATCACCTTCGACGCGACCACGACCCGGTACGTGCGGGTGCTGGTCACCGCCAACTCGGTCCAGCCCGCCGCCCAGTTCTCGGAACTGGAGATCTACGGTCCCGCGACCGGTGACACGCAGGCCCCCACCGCCCCCACCGGCCTGGCCTACACCGAGCCGGCGACGGGTCAGATCAGGCTGACCTGGAAGGCGTCCTCGGACGACACCGGCGTCACCGGTTACGACGTCTACGCCGACAACGCGCTGCTGACCTCCGTGGCGGGTGACGTCACCACGTTCACGGACACCCGTCCGGCGGGCGTGACCGTCTCCTACTACGTCCGGGCCAAGGACGCCGCGGGCAACCAGTCGGGCAACAGCAACACCGTGACCCGCACGGGCGAATCCGGCGACACCCAGGCGCCCACGGCCCCCTCCGGGCTCGCCTTCACCGAGCCCGCCGCCGGGCAGATCAAGCTGACCTGGACGGCCTCCACCGACAACAAGGGCGTCACCGCCTACGACATCTACGCCGACAACGTGCTCCGCAAGAGTGTGGCGGGCGATGTCACCACCTACACCGACACCCAGCCGGCGGCCACCACCGTCAGCTACGTGGTGCGTGCGAGGGACGCGGCGGGCAACACCTCCGGTGCCAGCAACACCGTGACGCGCAACGGTTCGGCGAGCGCCGCCTCCAACCTCGCGGTCTCCAAGCCGATCACCGCGTCCTCGGTGGTCCACACGTTCGTCGCGGCCAACGCCAACGACAACTCCCTCACCACCTACTGGGAGGGGGCGGGCGGCAGCTACCCGAACACGCTGACCGTCAAGCTGGGCGCCAACGCCGACACCGAGAGCGTCGTCGTCAAGCTCAACCCGGACAGCAGCTGGGGTGCGCGCACCCAGAACATCCAGGTGCTCGGGCGGGAGCAGGCCGCCGGCTCGTTCACGAGCCTGGCCGCGGCCAAGGACTACGCGTTCAGCCCGGCGACCGGCAACACGGTGACGATCCCGGTCACGGCCCGGGTCGCCGACGTCCAGCTGAAGTTCACCTCCAACACCGGCTCCGGTGCGGGCCAGGTGGCCGAGTTCCAGGTGCTGGGCACTCCGGCCCCCAACCCGGACCTCCAGGTCACGGCGGTCGGCGCCTCGCCCGCGGCTCCCGTGGAATCGGACTCCATCACCCTGTCGGCGACCGTACGCAACGCGGGCCCGGTGGCCTCTCCCGCCGGGAAGCTGGACTTCGAGCTCGGCGGCTCCAAGGTGGCCACCGCGTCGGTGGGCGCCCTCGCGGCCGGTGCCTCGGCCCAGGTCACCGCCGCTGTCGGAGCGCGTGACGCCGGAAGCTACACGCTGGGCGCGGTCGTCGACCCGGCGGACGAGATCATCGAGCAGAACGAGACCAACAACCGCTTCACCAGCCCCACTCCGCTGGTCGTCAAGCCGGTCTCCAGTTCCGACCTCGTCGCGCACGCCGTCACGACCTCCCCGTCCGCCCCCTCCGACGGCGACACCGTCACCTTCTCCGTCGCCGTCAGGAACCAGGGCACCGTGGCCTCCGCCGCCGGCAGCCACGGAATCACCCTGAGCCTGGTCGACTCCAAGGGCGCCACGGTGAAGACCCTCACCGGCGCGTACAGCGGCACCATCGCGGCCGGTGCCACGACCGCTCCCGTCTCCCTCGGCACCTGGACGGCCGCCAACGGTTCCTACACGGTGAAGGTGGTGCTCGCCGACGACGCCAACGAACTGCCGGTGAAGCGCGCGAACAACACCAGCACCCAGTCGCTCTTCGTCGGGCGCGGCGCGAACATGCCGTACGACATGTACGAGGCCGAGGACGGCGTCACGGGCGGCGGGGCACAGGTCGTGGGCCCCAACCGGACCGTCGGTGACATCGCGGGCGAGGCGTCCGGCCGTAAGGCCGTCACCCTCAACAACACAGGAAACTACGTCGAGTTCACCACCCGGGCGGCCACCAACACCCTGGTCACCCGCTTCTCCGTCCCGGACGCGCCGGGCGGCGGCGGAATCGACTCCAAACTCAACGTCTACGTGGACGGCACCTTCCTCAAGGCCATCGACCTCACCTCGAAGTACGCCTGGCTGTACGGGAACGAGACCGGTCCGGGCAACGACCCCTCCGCCGGAGCGCCCCGGCACATCTACGACGAGGCGAACGTCATGCTGGGCCGGACCGTCCCGGCGGGGAGCAGGATACGGCTCCAGAAGGACGCGGCCAACACCAGCACCTACGCGATCGACTTCGTCAGCCTGGAGCAGGTCTCCCAGGTGGCCAACCCGGACCCGGCCACCTACACGGTGCCGGCCGGCTTCACCCACCAGGACGTCCAGAACGCCCTGGACAAGGTCCGGATGGACACCACGGGGAAGCTCGTGGGCGTCTACCTGCCGGCCGGTGACTACTCCACCTCGAGCAAGTTCCAGGTCTACGGCAAGGCCGTGAAGGTCGTCGGCGCGGGTCCCTGGTTCACCAGGTTCCGGGCCCCGTCCACGCAGGACAACACCGACATCGGGTTCCGCGCGGAGGCCAGTGCGAAGGGCTCGTCGTTCTCGGACTTCGCGTACTTCGGCAACTACACGTCCCGCATCGACGGACCGGGCAAGGTGTTCGACTTCTCGAACGTCTCCGACATCGTCATCGACAACATCTGGAACGAGCACATGGTGTGCCTGTACTGGGGCGCGAACACCGACAACGTCACGATCAGGAACTCCCGGATCCGGAACATGTTCGCCGACGGCATCAACATGACCAACGGCTCCACGGACAACCACGTGACCAACAACGAGGCACGGGCCACCGGGGACGACAGCTTCGCGCTGTTCTCGGCGATCGACTCCGGGGGCTCGGACATGAAGAACAACGTGTACGAGAACCTGACCTCCCTCCTGACCTGGAGGGCCGCGGGCGTGGCCGTGTACGGCGGCTACGACAACACCTTCCGCAACATCCTCATCGCCGACACCCTGGTGTACGCCGGGATCACGGTCAGCTCGCTCGACTTCGGCTATCCGATGAACGGGTTCGGGACCGGCCCGACAGCGATCGAGAACGTGTCGGTCCTGCGGTCCGGCGGTCACTTCTGGGGGACGCAGACCTTCCCCGGGATCTGGCTGTTCTCGGCCTCCAAGGTCTTCCAGGGCATCAGGATCTCGCACGTGGACATCGTCGACCCGACGTACAGCGGGATCATGTTCCAGACGAACTACGTGGGAGGGCAGCCGCAGTTCCCGATCAAGGACACGGTGCTCACCGACATCTCGGTGACGGGCGCGCGCAGGAGCGGCGACGCCTTCGACGCGAAGTCGGGCTTCGGGCTCTGGGCCAACGAGCTGCCGGAGGCGGGGCAGGGCCCCGCCGTGGGTGAGGTCACGTTCAACGGGCTGAAGCTCGGGGGCAACGCCCAGGACGTGAAGAACACCACCTCCACCTTCAAGATCAACATCAACCCGTAAGGGGGCGGGCGCGGTACCGGCGGGGTGTCTCCCGGGTTCCTGAAGGAGCCCGGGAGGCACCCCGCCGCGCGTAACCACTTGCACCGGGAAGTCTGTCTCTTGCATGCGGGGGGCCCGGCGATGGCGGGAAGCCGCAGGGGGCCGCCTGGGCCGTCCGCCGCCCCGACGGTCCCGCCGCGCGCCTGGATCGTCCCTGTACGGGCCGCGCAGGGGTGGTCCGTGGGGGTGCCTGGGTGGCCTTTTCGGGCGTCTCCTCGCCTGCGGAGTGCTGTCAAACATTTACCAAAACTGCGCGAGATATTGCGCTCGCTTGTTGCCGGTGGTTGAGTGTGGCCGCGCCCCGGCAGACAGTCGGCCGAGGCCTTCCATGCTCTTGCCCGAAGGGGACCACCGATGAGAAGTGCTGGGATCCGCCGTACCCGCCGTGCCTCCGCGGCCGCCGTCGTCACCGCGCTCGCCCTGACCGCCCTAGCCTCCTGCGGCACGAGCAGCAGCGGCGGCGGGAACGACGACTCCGGCAGCGGATCGTCCGATCCGTCGGCGCCGCTCGACCCGAAGGCCAAGGTGACGCTGTCGATCGACTGCATGCCGCCGGCCGCGAAGGCGGCGGAGCTGCGCGAGTGGAACGAGGACGTCAAGACGTTCAACAAGAAGTACCCGAACGTCAAGATCGACGGTAAGTCGACGCCCGGCCAGTGTCTGGAGCCGCCCCGCTTCACGGCCATGCTCAAGGGCAAGTCGCAGCCGGACGTCTTCTACGCCTACTTCACCGACCTCCAGCAGGTGCTGGACAACGACGGCGCCGAGGACATCTCCGCCTACGTCACCGACACCTCCGTCCCGTCGCTGAAGGACATCCAGCCCCAGGTGCTCGATGTCGCGCGCAAGGACGGCAAGCTCTACGCGCTGCCCACGAGCAACTACACCATGGGCCTCATCATCAACCGGAAGCTCTTCACCCAGGCCGGTCTGAACCCCGACACCCCGCCCGCGACCTGGGACGAGGTCCGCGCCGCGAGCAAGAAGATCGCGGCCCTGGGCAAGGGCATCGCCGGATTCGGCGAGTACAGCGCCGGGAACAACGGCGGCTGGCACTTCACCGCCACGCAGTACGCCCTGGGCGGCGACGTGGTGGACGCCGGCGGCAAGAAGGCCGCGTTCAACGACGACAAGGGCAAGCAGGTCCTCCAGCAGCTGCACGACATGCGCTGGGAGGACGACAGCATGGGCAAGACGCAGCTGCTGAAGTGGGGCGACCTCCAGAAGCAGATATCCACGGACAAGCTCGGCATGTTCCTGGCCGCGCCCGACGACATCGCGTACATGGTGCAGCAGCTCGGAGCGCAGTACGAGAACTTCGGGCTCGGCCCGATCCCCGGCGCCGAGGGCACCCTCTTCGGCGGGAACAACTACATGATCAAGAAGGGCAGCTCGCCCGACAAGATCAAGGCCGCCGTCGCCTGGCTGAACTTCAAGAACCTCACCCCCGGCACGGGGCAGTTCGAGTGGGCCCGCACCAAGGCGGACAAGCTTCCCGTGGGGCTGCCGCAGCCCAACTTCTTCACCGGCGAGAGCAAGACGAAGGACGACGCCGAACGCGCCGCCAACGCCACCATGCCCGTCCAGAACTTCAAGGCCTTCATGGACAACCCCGTCCAGGGCAAGGCCGAGCCGCCGAAGGCCCAGGAGATCTACAAGATCCTTGACAACGCGATGTCCGCGGTCCTGACCAACAGGAACGCCGACATCGACAAGCTGCTCGACACCGCCGAGCAGCAGGTCAACCAGGTCCTGGCCAACCAGTAACGGACGCGCGGAGGCCGGGCCGGGCGGGCCCGGCCCCGCATCCGCACCGTCCGTCTGCGAGCGACTGCACCGGCACCGAGGAGAGACCATGTCGGCCCCCACCCTGTCCACCGGGAAGGCGAGCGCACCGCCACCCGGGCACCACCCACGCCCCACCGGGCCGGACTCCGCCCGCGAGGAGTTCGTGCGCGCCCTGCGCCGCAACATCACGGCGCACGGCTTCCTGATCGGAGCCGTCCTCTGTTTCTCCTTCTTCTCCTGGTATCCGATGGTCAGGGAATTCATCCTGGCCTTCCAGAAGACCGAGGACGGCAGGACGACCTGGGCCGGCTGGTCCAACCTGAGCTACGTCTTCAACGACCCGGCGTTCTGGCAGGCCTGGCGCAACACCCTGCTCTTCACCGTCCTGGCACTCCTGCTGGGCTTCGTGGTCCCGTTCGTCGTCGCCGTCGTGCTCAACGAGTTCCGGCACGCGCAGGGCTACCTGCGCCTGCTGGTCTACCTCCCCGTCATGCTGCCGCCGGTCGCCTCCGTACTGCTCTTCAAGTACTTCTACGACCCCGGCTACGGGCTCTTCAACCGCATCCTGGAATTCCTCCATCTGCCCGCCCAGCAATGGCTCCAGGACACCAGCACCTCGATGCTCTCCGTCGTCATCGCGTCCACCTGGATGAACATGGGGGGCGCCACACTGATCTACCTCGCCGCCCTCCAGGGCATCCCGGGCGAGCTGTACGAGGCGGCCGAGCTCGACGGCGCGGGACTGCTCCGCAAGATCTGGCACGTCACCATCCCGCAGACCCGGCTCATCCTGTCGCTCCTGCTGCTCATGCAGATCATCGCGACGATGCAGGTCTTCACCGAACCGTTCCTGCTCACCAACGGCGCGGGCCCGGAAGGGTCCACCACCACCGTCGTCTACCTCATCTACCAGTACGCCTTCAACTTCAACAACTACGGCGGAGCGGCGGCCCTCGGCCTCCTCCTGCTGGTCGTCCTCGCGGGCTTCTCCGCGGTGTACGTACGCCTCAGCCGCAGCAGCGAAGACTAGGACGGGAGCACGACGATGGCATCGAACACGCTTGTCTCCCGGCGCGGAGCCGGCGGACGCAAGGCCCGCCGCCGGGAAGCGGACCTGGGCCGGCAGCGGACCCTGATCTCACCGGCCCAGCTCGGCCGGCCCCGGGGGAAGGCGGTCTACTGGATCGTCTTCGCCCTGGTGGTGGCCGGCTTCACCCTGGTGTTCCTCGGCCCGCTGTACTGGATGGTCACCGGCGGCCTCAAGACGACCCAGGAGGTCGTGCAGAGCCCGCCCACCGCCTTCCCCTCCTCGATCCACACGGAGAACTACTCCCAGGCGTGGACCGTGATGGACCTGGCCCAGCTGCTCTTCAACACCCTCTACTACGCGTTCGGGGCACTCGCCTTCCAGCTCGTCCTCGACGTGGCCGCCGCCTACTCGCTCTCCAAACTGCGGCCGGTCTTCGGCAAGGTCGTCCTCGGCATGATGCTCGCCACCCTCATGATCCCCGCGACCGTCCTGGTCGTACCGCAGTACCTCACGGTCCTCGACCTGCCGATCTTCGAGCGCAACCTGCTCAACTCGCCCTGGGCGATCTGGCTGCCCTCGGTCACCAACGCCTTCAACATCTTCCTGCTGAAGCGGTTCTTCGACTCCATCCCGGGGGAACTCCTCGACGCCGCCGCCATCGACGGTGCGTCGCCCCTGCGGACCCTGCGCTCCATCGTGCTGCCGATCTCACGGCCGATCCTCGGCGTGGTCTCCATCTTCGCGGTCGTCGGGGTCTGGAAGGACTTCCTCTGGCCGATGCTCACCCTGCCCGACCCGGCCCGGCAGACCCTCAACGTCGGTATCTACTCGCTGTCCAACGGGGTCCCGCAGAACGTCCTCATCGCCGCGCTCACCATCGCGTCCGTACCGACGCTGCTGATCTTCCTGCTCTTCCAGCGCAACATCATGAGCGGTCTCACCGCGGGCGGCCTGAAGGGCTGACCCCTTCCCCGGACCACCGCCTCCCACCAGCACTCCGCCGCCGGCCCTCCCACCGCACGCCCCGCGTCCGGGCCGGGGGCGGAGTACCACCTGCCCGAAAGGAACGTCACGTGGCAGCCAACCGTCCGACCGAGGCCACCGCACCGTGGTGGCGCGACGCCGCCATCTACCAGATCTACGTACGCAGCTTCGCCGACGGCGACGGAGACGGCACCGGGGATCTCGCGGGAGTGCGGGCCAGGCTGGCCTACCTCGTCGAACTGGGCGTCGACGCGCTGTGGTTCACCCCCTGGTACCTCTCACCGCTGGCCGACGGCGGATACGACGTGGCCGACTACCGCGTCATCGACCCGGCCTTCGGCCACCTCGCCGAGGCGGAGAAACTCATCGCCGAAGCCCGCGAGCTGGGCATCCGCACCATCATCGACATCGTCCCCAACCACGTCTCCGACCGGCACAGCTGGTTCCGGGCGGCACTGGCCGCCGCACCCGGCAGCCCCGAACGCGACCTCTTCCACTTCCGCGAGGGACGCGGCGACCACGGGGAGATCCCGCCCAACGACTGGGTCTCCGAATTCGGCGGCACCCCCTGGACCAGGATCGACGACGGCCAGTGGTACCTGCACCTGTTCGCCCCCGGGCAGCCCGACCTCAACTGGGCCCACCCCGCGGTCCGCCAGGAGCACGAAGACGTCCTGCGCTTCTGGTTCGAGCGGGGCGTCGCCGGCGTACGCATCGACTCGGCGGCCCTGCTCGCCAAGGACCCCGCCCTCCCCGACTTCACCAAGGACACCGACCCCCACCCGTACGTCGACCGCGACGAACTGCACGACATCTACCGCTCCTGGCGGGCCATCGCCGACGCGTACGACGGCATCTTCGTCGGCGAGGTCTGGCTCCCCGACTCCGAACGCTTCGCCCGCTACCTGCGCCCCGACGAACTGCACACCGCCTTCAACTTCAACTTCCTCGCCTGCCCCTGGGACGCCGGACTGCTGCGCTCCGCGATCGACGACACGCTCGCCGAGCACGCCCCGGTGGGCGCCCCCGCCACCTGGGTGCTGTGCAACCACGACGTGACCCGGACCGTCACCCGCTACGGCCGTGAGGCGACCGGCTTCGACTTCTCGGCCAAGGTCTTCGGCACGCCCACCGACCTGGAGCTCGGCACCCGCAGGGCACGCGCCGCCGCCCTGCTCTCCCTCGCACTCCCGGGCGCGGTCTACCTCTACCAGGGCGAGGAACTCGGGCTGCCGGAGGCGGACATCCCCCGGGAGCGCATCCAGGACCCGATGCACCTGCGCTCGGGCGGGATCGACCCCGGGCGGGACGGCTGCCGGGTGCCCCTGCCGTGGTCCGCCGCCGAGCCCCACGCCGGCTTCGGATCGACCGCCGAACCCTGGCTGCCGCAGCCGGAGACCTGGCCCTCCTACGCGGCCGACGAGCAGGGTGCCGACCCCGGCTCCATGCTCACCCTCTACCGTGAGGCCCTGCGGCTGCGCCGCTCCGAACCGGGCTTCGCCGCCGCCCCCGGCGAGACGGCCGACGGCCGCCTGGACTGGCTGCCGTCCGCGCCGGGCGTTCTTGCCTTCGCCCGGACCCACGGCCTGATCTGCGTCGTCAACCTGTCGGGGGGAGCGGTCCCGCTCCCCGACCACGACGAGATCCTGCTGACCAGCGGCCCGCTGGACGGCTCGGGTCTGCTGCCCGACGACACCGCGGCCTGGCTGCGCGGCAAGCGATAGCGGGGGAGAGGGGGCTGCGGCACAGTGGTCGTATGGACGATCTCAACGCCCTCGCAGACGAGCACCTGGCCGCGGCCCGGGCCAACGCGCACGGGCGCAGCGCGCATCTGCTGCTGCGCCAGGCACCCCTGCGGCAGACGGTGATCGCGCTCACCGCGGGATCCGCCCTGGACGAGCACAACGCGCCGCCCGCGGCATCGCTCCAGGTGCTGCGCGGCGCGGTGCGGCTCACGGCCGGGTCCGGGGACGTGGACCTCGCCGAGGGCGGACTGCACGCCGTCCCGCAGGAGCGCCACGGTCTCCTGGCCCTCCAGGACGCGGTGGTGCTGCTCACCGCCGTCAACGACTGAACCGGCCTGGAGTACACCCGCGGTATCGAGGCATGAGAGAAAGGGGGACAGCCGGGGCGCCGGGCACACCGGTGGCCGCGCCCCGTCCGTCCCCCTTCCTACGTCCCCCGGAGAATCCGCGTGCCCAGCAGGACCGACGACCCCGTCGCGGAACCCACCGCGCCCCCGGCAGGGTGTGCCGCGCGAAGCCGCTGGCGCACCGCACTGCGCAGGACCCCCGTGTCGCTGTGGAACGACGACGTCTCAGACTGGGCGGCGGCCCTGACCTACTACGCCATCCTCGCGCTGCTCCCCGCCCTCCTCGTCACGGTCTCCGTGATCGGTCTGGCCAACCCCGGGGCCACCAACGCCCTGATCGCCGACATCACCGCCTTCGCCCCGGCCGAGTCCGGGGCGGCGCTGCGCCGGCCGCTGGAGGCGGCGACCCAGGAGCGCGGCGCCGTCTGGCTCCTCGTCGTCACGGGCAGCGTGAGCGCCGTGTGGTCCGCCTCCAGCTATCTGGCGGTCTTCCGCAGGGCGATGCACGCCCTGCACCGGGTGAAGGACACCAGGCCCCCGCTGCGCCAGGCGCACATCATCGTGGCCTCGGCCGTCGGACTGCTCGTCCTGCTGATGGCCAGCGCCTTCGCCCTCGTGCTCACCGGCCCGCTGGCGCGCTGGCTCGGCCGCAGGCTGGGACTCGCGCAGGCGGGCGAGACGCTGTGGGCGGCCCTCAAGTGGCCCGTGCTGCTCTGCCTCGTCGCCTGCCTGATCGTGGTCCTCTTCAGCACCGGCCCCCGCTCCGCCCGGGGCCTGCGGCAGGGACTGGCCGGCGGAGTCCTCGCCGCGCTCCTCTGGCTGGTCGCCTCGGCCGGGTTCGCGCTCTACGCGACCCACATCGGCAGCTACAGCAGGCTGTACGGCTCCCTGGCGGGCCTGGTCGTCTTCCTGATCTGGATCTGGTTCACCAATCTGGCACTCCTGACCGGTGCCCAGTTCAACGTCGAACTGGCCCGCACGGACGAGCGGCACGAGAGCGAGGTTCCGTGAGGCCTCCGGGCCTTGTGGGAGCGCTCCCAAGGGAGAAGGACGGGCCGATGACCCCAACCGCGTCCGTGCGCCCCTACCGCCCCGCCGACCAGGAGGCCCTCGCGGAGATCTGCGTCCGCACGGCCGACAACGGCGGTGACAGCACGCACCTGTACCCCGACCCCGGGCTGATGCCCGCACTGTTCGCGGCCCCGTACGCCCACCTCGAACCGGAGCTCGCCTTCGTCCTGGACGACGGCGCGGGGCACGCGGTCGGCTACGTCCTGGGGACCGCGGACACCCGGCGGTTCGCCGACGCCTTCCGTCAGGTCTGGCTCCCCCTGGTGAGGGACCGCTTCCCCGAACCCGGAGGCGCGCCCGGCACGCTCACCGAGGCGATGACGTCCCTGCTGCACCGCCCCGAACGCATGGTCCTTCCGGAGCTGGAGGAGTATCCCGCACACCTGCACATCGACCTGCTGCCGCCGTGGCAGCGCCGCGGCCACGGCAGGGCGCTGATGGCGGCCTTCCTGGACGCCCTGCGCCGGAAGGGGGTCCGGGCCGTCCATCTGTCCATGCTGACGGCCAACACCCCGGCGAGGGCCTTCTACGACCGGCTCGGCTTCCAGGTGATCGGCGTACCCGACCCCGGCCCGCTCACCTATCTGGGGCGCTCCACCGAGGGTGTGGGGCCGACGGGCTGGGCAGGTAGTGGAGGGCGAGCCCGGGAGAGCGCCCGGGCCGCCGGTTCGGAAGGGTGAGCGGCATGACCGAGCAGAGCGCGTGGAGTTTCGCGGACGACCGGGGACGGCTGGCGGCGGCGGACCGCCCACCGTCCCGGGTGCTCGCGTACGTCCAGGCGGGAGCGACGCTGTGGGACTACGGCATACGGCCGGAGGGGATCTTCGGCTCCGGACACGACGGGCAGGAGCCCGACCCCGCGAAGACGGGCACCCTCCCGCTGGACGCCGTGGACTACCGGGGCGCGGGCGACGACCTGGACGTGGACACGCTGTTACGCGGCAGGCCCGACCTGGTCGTCGCCGTCAGCTACGGCCACGGCCAGCTCTACGGACTGGACGCGGACACCGCCAAGCACCTGGAGGAGCGCGTCCAGGTCGTCGTGATCGACGTGGGCCAGGCGCGCACCCTCGACCGCGTCGCCGAACGGTTCGCCGAGCTCGCCCGCTCGCTGGGCGGCGCCCCGGACGCCGAGGCGGCGGACGGCCTGCGCGCCGCCCGTGAACGCCTCCGCGCGGCGGCCCGCACCGCTTCCGGCGGCGGCAGGGTCCTCGCCCTCTCGCCCGCGAGCCAGGAGCAGGCGTACGCCGCCCGCCCCCAGATGTGGCCCGAGCTGCGGGTCCTCGCCGAGCTGGGCGTCGGCTTCGCGACCCCGCCCGCCGGTGCCGGCGTCAACTGGGCCACCGTCGACTGGGCGGACGCGGCGGCCCTGGAGCCCGGCATCGTCCTGACGGACATCCGCTCCAACGCGATCCCGCTCGACGAGGTCACCGCCCCGGCCTGGGGCCCCGCCGGGCTGCGCGCGCGCACGGTGCCGTGGAATCCGGAACCCCTGTGCAGCCCGCAGGCCCACGCGCGCTTCCTCGCCCTCGTGGCGGACGCGCTGGAAGGGCCCGCGGGCGGCTGATCCCCGCACGCCACGGGTACGCCCCCGCGCCGGGCCGGCCCGACGCGGGGGCACACCCTCCGACGGCGGCGGCCGGTCCCTCTGCTCCGTACGGACGCCCCCGGATCGCGCGGCGCCCCGCCCTTGGCGAGGCTGGCCGGAGCCGGGACACGAGATCCCCGTACCTCCAGGAGCAGAGATGCAACAGGACAAGCACCCGTCGTACCGTCCCGTGGTCTTCCGCGACCGCTCCGCCGGGTACGCCTTCCTGACCCGGTCCACCGCGTCGAGCGAGCAGACGATCGACTGGGACGACGGCAACAGCTACCCGGTCATCGACGTGGAGATCTCCGCCGAGAGCCACCCGTTCTTCACCGGCCGGGCCAGGGTCGTCGACACCGAGGGCCAGGTCGCCAAGTTCGAGCGCAGGTACGGCGACGAAGGGGGCAAGGGCACCCCCTGAGCCCCGGGCCGCCGCGCACCGGGCAGAATCGGCGGCAGGACGCCCCGTCAGAGCCGTGCTCCGCCCGGGCACCGCCCACGCCCCCAGGAGAGCGAACCGTGTCCGACAGCCCCGCCCTCCTGGTCATCGGCGAATGCGTCGCCGACATCGTCCGGCAGCCCGGCGCGCCGGACCGGATCCACCCCGGGGGCAGCCCCGCGAACGTGGCGTACGGGCTGGCCAGGCTCGGCCGGGACACCACCCTGGTCACCCAGCTCGGCCCCGACCCCGACGGGCGCCTGATCGGGGACCACCTGGCGTCGGCCGGGGTGCGGGTCCTCACGGACGGCGCCGACGCCCCCACCCCGGCCGCCACGGTGGACCTCGACGGGGAGGGCCGGGCCACCTACGGCTTCGAGATCACCTGGACGCTCGGCCCGGCGGCCCGGCCTCGGGCGGAGCCCCGGCACGTCCACACCGGTTCCCTCGCCACCGCCCTGGACCCCGGCGCCGGCACCGTCCTCGACCTCGTCCGCACGCTCCGGGCGGCGGCGACCGTCAGTTACGACCCCAACGTGCGCCCCGCACTGATGGGGGACCGCGCCCGGGCCGTGGCCCGGGCGGAGCGCTTCGTGGAGCTGAGCGACATCGTCAAGGCCAGCGACGAGGACCTGCGGTGGCTGTACCCGGACGAGGACCCGGAGGAGGCCGCCGCGCGGTGGCTGCGGTCCGGGCCGTCGCTCGTGCTGCTCACCCGCGGAGCCGGCGGCGCGACGGCGTTCCCGCACGGCCCGGCCGTGCGCACCGGAGCCCCGCCCGTGCGCGTCGTGGACACGGTGGGGGCGGGCGACGCCTTCATGTCGGGCACGCTGCACGCCCTGGCCTCGTACGGACTGCTCGGGGCGCGGGGGCGGACCCGGCTGCGCCGCCCGGACCCCGCCGTCCTGGACGACGTGCTCCGGCACGCCGTGGCGTCGGCCGCGGTGACCGTCTCACGGGCCGGCGCCCTGCCTCCCGACGCGGGGGAGCTGGAGGCCGCCCTGACCGGTCCGCCCGCCCCGGAGCGGCAGGGGCGTCCAGGGTGTCCTCGCCCGTACCCCGGTCGTTGATTTCGTTATGACCGTGACCCTTACCGATACCGTCCCACCGTCCGCGACCGAACTGCTGACCGGTGTCCTCCTCGGTCCGGAATTCCGTCGTGAACACGGGTTCTGGCAGCGGCTGATCAGCACAGAACCGTTCCGCCGCCCGGTCGGCGGAACGCCCCAGGAGCGACTGGAACTCGCCTACGACCGGTTGCGGGTCCTCAACCGGTCCCTCGACAGCGGAGCACGGCTCGCCGCCGACCCGCGGGCACTGGCCGCCCTGCACACCTGGCTGGGCCCGGTGGACCCCGCCCTGACCACCGTGGCGGGCATCCACTACAACCTCTTCCTCGGCAGCCTCCTCGACCACGAGTGCGCCGGCCGCCGCGACCTGTCGGACTACCTGACACTGCGGCGCATCGGAACCTTCCTCTGCACGGAGGTGGCGCACGGCAACAACGCGGCGGCCATGGAGACCACCGCGACGTACGACCGTGAGCGGGACGGCTTCGTCCTGCACACCCCGAACGCGGGCGCGCAGAAGTTCATGCCCAACACCAGCCCGGCGGGCGGGGCGAAGTCGGGCCTGGTCGCCGCGCGTCTGATGGCCGACGGGTCGGACCACGGGGTGCGCCTCTTCCTGGTGCCGCTCACCGACGAGGTGGAGGCGCTGCCCGGGATCCGGGTGAGGCCGCTCCCCGCCCGCATGGGCAGCCCGGTGGACCACTGCCTCACCTCGTTCGACCGGCTCTTCGTCGCGCGGGACGCCCTCCTCGGATCCGCGGTCGGCGCCCACGAGGAGTTCAGGACCGGCCCCGGGGACAGGCGGCGGCGGTTCATGACCTCGATCGGGCGGGTCACCCCCGGCCGGATCTCCATGAGCGCCTGCGCGGCCGGCTCCGCCCGCGCGACCCTGGCGGTCGCCGTGCGCTACGGCGGCCACCGCATGATCTCCGGGGGCCGGGGCACGCCGCCCGTACCCGTCAACGCCCACCGGACCCACCACGGACCGCTGGCCTCGGCCATGGCCACGGTCTTCGCGATGAGCCTCCTCTACCGCAGGGCACAGGAGCGCTGGGAGGCCTGTACGGACGAGGAGGGCCGGGCCGACGCGGCGCGGCTCGTCGACGTCGCCAAGGCGTGGATCACCTGGCGGGCCCGTGAAGTCATCGTCGAGAGCCGTGAACGCTGCGGCGCACAGGCCCTGCTGGAGAACAACGGCATGACCGAACTGGTCACGGGGGTCGAGGGGGCCATCACGGCGGAGGGCGACAACATCGCCCTGTACGCCAAGGCGGCGGGCGACATGCTCTTCGCCGCCGAGCCGGGCCGGGAGGACACCCCGGTGCCGTACACCGGTGACCTGGCCGACCCCCGCCACCTCCGCGCGCTCCTGGCCTCCGTGCAGGACATCTGGTTCGCCCGGGCCAGGGAACGCGCACTGCGGGCACCGGACGCCGACGCCCGGGGGCGGTGGAACGCGGCCGCCGGACACGCCCTGCGCGGGGTCGAGGCCTACGCCTACCGGCAGGCCGCCGAAGCCTACGCCGAGGCGCGCGCCGCGCTGCCCGAAGGGGCCGCCAGGGACCGGCTGGGAGAGCTGGAGCGGCTGTTCGCCGTCGAGTGGCTGGCCCGCAACAGCGGTGATCTGCTGGCCGCCGGCCTCCTGAACGGCGCCCAGGTCGAGGCCCTGGCGGAGACCTCCGAGGAGCTGATCGCCGCGGTCGCCGGGCACGCCCCCCAACTGGCCGACGCCTTCGCCCTGCCCGAGGCGCTGCTCGCCGACTGGCCGATCGCCGGACCCGGTTACGCGGACGCCTACGACGATCCCGAGGGCTCCTGGAACACCGCCCCGGCGGACGCCCGGTGAGCGCGCCGAGGGAACAGGCGGTGTGCGGCAGGCTGGGCGAGCGCCTGGAGATCCTGGGCCTGCGCGCGGTCCTGCTGGCCTACTGGGGTACGACGTCCGTGCTCGCCCGCCGCTGCGGGAAGCCCCGGACCGACTGCGGCGAATCGGTTCACCACAAGCGCTGAACCACCCGACGGCCGCCGCCGGTACGGCGGGGCAGGTCCCGCCCCCTCGTACCGGCGACGGCCCCGGGAGCCGCCGACACGCCGCGTGATAGCTTGCAGGCGCCAGTCACACTCCACGTGGAG
This sequence comes from Streptomyces sp. NPDC058008, assembly GCF_042886395.1. NCBI lineage: Bacteria > Bacillati > Actinomycetota > Actinomycetes > Kitasatosporales > Streptomycetaceae > Streptomyces > Streptomyces sp. NPDC058008. The sequence continues at coordinate 71,842 of NZ_JBHVQX010000014.1, forward strand.
TCAGGGAATCCGGTGCGAATCCGGAGCTGACGCGCAGCGGTGAGGGGGACGGGCGGGGCCACGGCCACTGGGACACCCTCGGGTGCACCGGGAAGGCGCTCCGTCCGGACGAACCCGAGTCCGAAGACCTGCTGGCACCCGCTTCCGCACCGGGAGCGGAACACCGTAGCGGGCTCCGCGCATGGGCCCAGAGACGCCGAGGGACTCCGTGCCGCCCATAGCCAGCACCGTACGCCGAACCGCCCCGCTCGTCGCGGGACTCCTCCTCCTGACCGCGTGCGGCACGGACGGGGGCACATCCGGGCGGGCCGAGGGGGCGGGGTCCGCCGCCGGCTTCCCCGTGACGCTGGAGAACTGCGGCCGCACGGTCACCGTCGACGCGCCTCCGCGCCATGCCGTCTCGCTGAACCAGGGATCGACGGAGATCCTCCTCTCCCTGGGCCTCGCCGACCGGCTCGCCGGGACCGCGACCTGGACCGACCCGGTGATGAAGGGCCTGGAGAAGGACGAGGCCGGGGTCCCCCGCATCGCGGAGAACCAGCCCTCCTCGGAGAAGGTCCTCGCCGAGGAACCCGACTTCGTCAGCGCCTCCTTCGAATCCACGCTCGGCAAGGGCGGTGTCGCGACCCGCGACCGGTTCGAGGAGCTGGGTGTCCCCACCTACCTCTCACCCACCGACTGCGCGGGCAAGGACAACACCGGCAGCAGCGACGGCTCCCGCACCGAGCGCCTGACCATGGACAGCGTCTACGGCGAAGTACGCGACCTCGCCGCGGTGTTCGGCGTACCCGAGCGCGGCGAGAAGCTCGTCACGAGCCTCCGGGACCGCGTCGACCGGGCCACCGCGGACATCGACGCGTCCGACGCCACCCTGCTCTACTGGTTCGCCAACGCGGAGGCCCCCTACCTGGCGGGATGCTGCGGCGCCCCCGGGATCATCACCGAGGAGATCGGCGCGAAGAACGTCTTCGACGACACCCACGAGGAGTGGCCCCAGATCAACTGGGAGACCGTCGCCGACCGCAACCCCGACGTGCTGGTCGTCGGCGACCTCACCCGCAAGTCGCAGACGGCCGAGAGCGCCGCCAGGAAGATCGCGTTCCTGGAGTCCAACCCCGCCACGAAGAACATGGACGCCGTCCGCGACAAGCGGTACGTGCTGCTCAGCGGCCAGGCCATGAACCCGACGATCCGGACCGTGGAGGGCGTGGAACGCGTCGCGGCGGCGCTGCGTTCGTTCGGGCTCGCGGGGTGACGCGGACCGAACAGGCCCCGGACGTACACGCGGAGCCGGTGCCCCCCGTCCAGGTGGCCGCCGGAGCCCGCATCGTGCGCGAAGGCCTCCTGTGGGGCGCCGGCCTCGCCCTGCTGCTCCTGTCCGTCGCGGTCGCCGTCACGATCGGCCCCGCCCGCATCTCCGTCCCCGACGTCTGGTCCGCGGTGGCCTCGCACCTCGGCCTCGGGGAGGGACGGCTGACCCCGATCCGCGACGGCATCATCTGGAACCTGCGCATGCCCCGCACCCTGCTGGCCGCCGTGTGCGGCGCCGGGCTCGCGGTGTGCGGCACCGTGATGCAGTCGCTGCTGCGCAACCCGCTCGCGGACCCCTTCGTCCTCGGCGTCTCGTCGGGTGCGTCCACCGGCGCCGTCGTGGTCGTCGTCCTGGGCGTCGGCGGGGGAGCGGTGTCGGTCTCCGGCGGCGCGTTCGCCGGAGCCCTGTGCTCCTTCGCCCTGGTGCTGCTGCTGAGCCACACACTCGGCGGATCCACCGACCGGGTCGTGCTCTCCGGGGTGGCGGCCATGCAGCTGTTCTCCGCGCTCACGTCCTTCGTCGTGATGACCGCCGCCGACGCCGAGCAGACCCGGGGCGTCCTCTTCTGGCTCCTCGGCTCGCTGAGCGGGGTCGGCTGGGGCGACGTGTGGATGAGCTCCGCCGTGCTGGCCGTGACCCTGCTGATCTGCCTCGGCCACGCCCGCACCCTCGACGCCTTCGCCTTCGGGCAGGACGCCGCGGCGGCCCTCGGGGTGCACGTCGCGCGCACCAGGATCGTGCTGCTCTGCACGACCGCGCTGCTCACCGCGGCCCTCGTCGCCTCGGCGGGCGCCATCGGCTTCGTCGGCCTCGTCCTGCCGCACGCCGCCAGGGCACTGGCGGGCTCGGGCCACCGCAGGCTGCTGCCGGTGACCGCGCTCGCCGGGGCCGTGTTCCTGGTCTGGGTCGACACCCTGGCCAGGACCGTCCTCGATCCGCAGGAGGTCCCGGTCGGGGTGGTCACCTCCCTCATCGGGGTGCCCGCGTTCGTCCTGGTCCTCTACCGCACCCGGAGGAGCGCATGATCCGGCCCACGTCCGCGACGGACGCCCCCGGCGACGGGCTGCGGGCCGAGCGCGTCAGCAGGGAGGCCGGCGGCAGGATCGTCCTCGACGGGGTCAGCGTCGCGCCGAGGCCCGGCAGCACGGTCGGGCTCCTGGGACCCAACGGGTCGGGCAAGACCACGCTGCTGCGGGTGATGTCGGGCGTGCTCGCCCCGGGCGCGGGCGTCGTGACCCTCGACGGCCGCACGCTCGCCGAGACCGGCCGCAGGGCTGTGGCCCGCCGCGTGGCGGTCGTCGACCAGCACGCGGCCACCCAGGTCGACCTGAGCGTCCTGGACGTCGTACGCCTCGGCCGCATCCCGCACCGGCGCGCCTGGTCCGCGTCCGGCCCCGAGGACGAGGACGCCGTGCGCGAGGCCCTCGCCCGCACCGGGCTCGCCGAGCGCGCCGCGCAGTCCTGGCACACCCTGTCCGGCGGTGAGCGCCAGCGGGTCCAGATCGCCCGCGCCCTCGCGCAGGAGCCACGTGAACTCCTCCTGGACGAGCCCACGAACCACCTCGACATCCAGCACCAGCTGGAACTGCTCTCCCTGGTCGCCGCACTGCCCGTGACCGCGGTGATCGCGCTGCACGACCTCAACCTGGCCGCCATGTTCTGCGACCGGGTGACGGTCATGAAGGAGGGCAGGGTGGTGGCCGGCGGAACGCCCTCGGAGGTCATCACCGAGGAACTCATCGCCGATGTCTACCGCGTACGCGCGGTGGTCACGCCGGACGGGCCGGGAGGGCGCCCCTCGGTGCGCTTCCTGCCCGGGCGACCCGCCCGCCCGGGACCGGCACCCGGCGGAGCGGAGGCCGTCCACGCGGCTCCGGCGGACGGCGGGAGGGCGGGCCCGTGAACCGCCCGGGTCCGCCCCTCGTCGGTGTCGCGCGGCCTCCCGCCGCTGTGTGAGGGGTCAGCGACGACGTCCCTCGCCGAACTCGCCGCCCATGTCCTTGCCGCTGCCCGTGTCCTTGCCGTCCGCGTAGTCGATCTTCTCCTTGCGGAGCTCCGCGGACACTTCCTTCTGCTCGGTGACCTTGCTGGTCTCGAGACGGACCCGCTCCACGGGGACCGCCTCCTTGCGGACGGTGGCCCGTTCGGCGTGCAGGGTGACTTCGACGTCCTGCTCGCCGAGTTCGCCGCCCCCCTTGACGCCCGCTCCCTTCTCGCCCGGCTTCAGGGGTTCGCGCACCACGCGGACCTCTTCGTGGGACACCGGCACCGTCCGGGTGACGTTCTCGGTCACCACGTACTTGTGCAGGCGGGCCCTGCCGCTCTCGTACTCCTCGGTCCCGACCTGGAGCTGCTCCTCGGACCGGACCATCTCCTCGCGGCCGGTACCCGTGGCGGACCGCTCGGCTCCGGCTCCGGCGAGCGGGCGCGACGTGGCGGAGGCGTCCGTGTCGCGGTGCCTCCCCATGCCGGCCGTGGTGCCGGCGGCCTGCGCCTGACCGGTCGTCCCGGTGCGCGCGGTGCCGGCCGCTCCCGCCGCCCCGGCCGCACCCGCGGCACCCATGGCACCCGTTCCGGTCCCGGACGTCGTGCGCGCGTCGCCGCCCGCCCCGGCGTGCCCGGTGCCCTTCCTGGTCATGCCGTAGTGCCGGTAGAGCTCCTCCTCCTCCGATACGGACAGGTGCGCGTCCGCGTCCACCCGGGGGGCTTCCTTGACGCGGTCCTTCGGGTGCGAGACGTGCAGGTCCGAGCCCACGCGGCGGGCCCCGGCCAGCGGAACGAAGCTCTCCTTCATGCCGAACATGCCGGTCTTGACCGTGATCCAGTCGGGCTTGCCGGTGTCGTCGTCGACGTACACCCGGCCCACCGTGCCGACCTTCTCGCCGTCGCTGTCGTAGACGGTCAGACCGTCGAGTTCTCCGGAATCCGTGAAACCGTCAGCGGCTCCCATGGCCGATACCTCCTCGCCCGGGCGCGTCCTGCGGTTGGGTCCAGCAGGGGAGGCGCGTCCGGCTTCCATCGCGCCTCACCCGGTTGACGGCTGCAACTTCCCGGCCCGGGCGGTGAGCGGCCGAGGAGACCGGGCCGGGGCCGTGGCCCCGTTCCACGCGGATATCGGGCCGCCACACGCGTTACGCCATTCGGGTGAGCACTCTCCCGGGTGCGCCGGGAGTGCGGTCCCGGCCCGCCCGTATGATCGACGCGCCGCTGCCGACCGTCGGCAGGCCTGTCAGGGGGTACGTCATCGGATCCGTGGGCATCCGCCTGCCCCGGCAGCGCGGCGAACTGCTCGCCAGGCGGGAGGACGGCGTCGCGCTGCACCACCTGGTCTGGCGGCTGGGACCCGGGTGGCGGGTCTGCGCCAGCGCCGTGCTCGGCGGCGGGATCGGCCCGCGGGCCTGGATCCTGAACGCCCAGGTGCCCGGCGGCTACCCCCGGCTCGACCCGGCCCTGCACCTGGCGGAGATCGCCGCGGCGGAGACGCTCGACGGCCCGGGGGCCGGGCTGATGACCGCGGCCGACGTGACCGCGTACACCGTCGCCGACGACGACGGGGTGACCGCGACCGTCACCAGCGGCCTCGGCGTGCGCGGATGGGCCGCCGTCCCCGCCGAGGGCCGCGACGGCCCGCTGCCGCCCGGCACCGTGAACATCGTCGTCACCCTCCCCGTGGCACTTTCCGACGCCGCCCTGGTCAACGCGGTCGCCACCGCCACCGAGGCGAAGGTGCAGGCGCTCCTCGACGCCGGACTCGACTGCTCCGGGACGCCGACGGACGCGGTGTGCGTCGCCGCGCCCGACCCCGGGGGGCAGCCGGGCGAACCGTTCGCCGGACCCCGCTCCCGCTGGGGCGCGCGACTCGCCAGAGCGGTGCACGGCGCCGTGCTGGAGGGTGCGCTGCGGCAGTCTTGGGACCCACCGGCCCCGCGCCCGTAGCACCCGTTCCGGGAGCGCGCCGCACCGACGAAGGGAACCTCCCCATGACCACCGCGTCCCCCGCCCCGGGCACACCGTCCGTAGCCGTCCTCGGTACCGGGATCATGGGATCCGGGATGGCCCGCAGCCTGCTCAGGGCCGGGCTGCCCGTCCGGGCCTGGAACCGCACCCGGTCCAGGGCCGAGCCGCTGGCCGCCCACGGCGCCACCGTGACGGACACCGCCGCGGAAGCGGTCGGCGGGGCCGACGTCGTCCTCACCGCCCTGAACGACGGCCCGTCCGTGGCGGAGACCCTCACCGCGGCGGCCCCCGGCCTGCGCCCCGGGCAGATCTGGCTGCAGAGCTCGACCGTCGGCCTCGACGCCACGGCCGCCCTCGCCGCCCTCGCCGCCGAACAGGGACTCGTCTACCTCGACGCCCCGGTATCCGGCACGAAGCAGCCCGCCGAGCAGGGAGCGCTCACGGTGTTCGTCTCCGGTCCCTCCGCCGCCCGGGAGACCGTACGCCCCGTCCTGGACGCCATCGGACAGCGCACCGTGTGGACCGGGGACGAACCGGGCACGGCCACCCGCCTCAAGCTCGTTGCCAACACCTGGGTGATCAACCTGGTCAACGGCGTGGCCGAATGCCTCAACCTCGCCGAGGGGCTCGGCCTCGACCCGCGGCTCTTCCTGGACGCGATGAAGGGCGGCGCACTGGACACCCCGTACCTCCACGGCAAGGCGGCGGCGGTGCTCTCCGGCGACCTCAGCCCGAGCTTCGCGCTCTCCACCGCCCTCAAGGACACGCGGCTGATCCTGGAGGCGGCCGAGGCGTCCGGGGTGACGCTCGACCTGATCGCCGCCTCCGCCGAGCGGTTCACCCGGGCGGAGGCGGCCGGACACGGCGGCCAGGACATGATCGCCACGTACTACGCGGGCCGCCCCGAGTAGGACCACGGTCACCGGGTGCCGCACCACGGCGTCGAAGGGTCAGCCACGGCGGGCCGTGCCCGGACGTCGTCGGCCCGCCGTGGCCCGAGCGGTCCGCCGCCCCCGGCGGGCGGTGACGCCCGGCCCGCGCTCCCCGGGGGCGAACCGGTCGGCGGTCGGCGGACCCGGGCCCGGTGCGCGAACGGTTCCGGCGGCAGTGGTTCCACCGTCACCCGCGAGGGACCGCCTCCCCCGGGAGGGGGACGCGGCGGCCCGCCCCGGCGGGTCACGAGGGCCGGCCCCGCCCGGCCTCGTACCGCCGCGGACCTACCGCCGCGGACCCGTCGGCCGGAGCCGCGTCCGGTCGTACCCGGCTCCGGACCCCGGTACGGAGTCCACGGGAGCTCCCGGGGAGGAGTCCGGCGGCGACGCCCCGGGCTCAGGGGGTTTCGCGAGCGGGCGGCAGCAACTCCCCCAGGAGAGCCCCCACCTGCTCGGTCTCGATGAGGAACCCGTCGTGGCCGTAGGGGGATTCGATCAGGCGCGGGGCGTCGGCGCCGGGCAGCAGCGCCGCCGTCCGGGCCTGCTGCGCCGGGGGATACAGCCGGTCGGAGTCGATGCCGGCGATCAGGGCCGGCATGTCCGCCCGGCGCAGCGCCCGCGCGACACCCCCGCGTCCCCGTCCCACGTCATGGGCGTTCATCGCCTCGGTGAGCACCACGTAGCTGCCCGCGTCGAACCGGCGCACCAGCTTGGCCGCGTGGTGGTCGAGATACGACTCCACCTCGTAACGCCCGCCCTGCGACGGCAGTTCGCCCGGCTGCGCCCGCCGGCCGAACCGCGCGCCCAGCTCGGCCTCGCTGCGGTACGTCACCTGGGCGATCCGCCGGGCCAGGCCGAGCCCCTGGTGCGGGCCCGAGCCGGGCGGGGCGTCGTGGTAGCAGCCGCCCCGCCAGTTCGGGTCGCCGCGGATCGCGGCGATCTGCGTGCTGCCCCAGGCGATCTGTTCCGCCGAGGACGCGGCGGGCGCGGCGAGCACCAGCAGCGATCCGGTCCGGCCGGGGTGGCCCACCGCCCATTCGAGGGCCCGCATGCCGCCCATCGAACCGCCGATCACCGAGGCCCACCGGCCGATCCCCAGGACGTCGGCGAGCCGGACCTCGGCCGCCACCTGGTCACGGACCGTCAGGTACGGGAAGGCGCCGCCCCAGACCGCCCCGCCGGGCCGCCGGGACGACGGGCCGGTGCTGCCCTGGCAGCCGCCCAGTACGTTCGGTGCGACCACGAACCAGCGGTCGGTGTCCAGGGCCCGGCCCGGGCCGATCACCGCGTCCCACCAGCCGGCCGACGGGTGCCCGGGCCCGGCGGGACCCGCCGCGTGGCTGTCACCGGTCAGCGCGTGCAGGACCAGTACGGCGTTCGAGCCGTCCGGTGCGAGCCGGCCCCAGGTCTCGTACGCCAGCCGCACGTCGGCCAGCCGTACGCCGGACTCGAGCCCGAGCGGGCCGTCGAGGACCGCCCACGAACGCCGGCCCGGCGGGTCCCCCTCCCGCAGGCCTCCCGCGGCCGGAGGGAGGGGGAGCGCGGCGGCCCGGGTCAGGACGCCGCCTTAGCGGCGCGGAACCCGGCCTCCAGATCCGCCTTCAGGTCGTCCACGTTCTCCAGGCCCACGGAGAGCCGCACCAGCCCCGCGGTGGCGCCCGTCGCGGCGAGCTCCTCCTCGGTGAGCTGGCTGTGCGTCGTGGACGCCGGGTGGATGATCAGGCTCCGCACGTCACCGATGTTGGCGAGGTGGCTGAACAGTTCGACGGCGTCCACGAACCGCTTGCCCGCCTCCACCCCGTCCCGCAGCTCGAAGGCGAGCACGGCCCCGGCACCGCGCGGCAGGTACCGCCGGCCGGTCTCGTACCAGGGACTCGATTCCAGGCCGGCGTAGTGCACCGCCGACACCTCGTCGCGCGCCTCAAGCCAGCGGGCGAGTTCCAGCGCGTTGGAGGTGTGCCGCTCCAGACGCAGGCTCAGCGTCTCCACACCCTGGAGGAGAAGGAACGCCGAGTGCGGGGAGAGGGCGGGCCCGAGATCGCGCAGCAGCTGGACCCGCAGCTTCGCGGCGAAGGCTCCGTGCCCGAGGTCCGGCCAGTACCGCAGGCCGTGGTAGCTGGGGTCGGGGGCGTGGAAGTCCGCGAAGCGCTCCGCGTGCGCGCCGAAGTCGAAGGTGCCGCCGTCCACGACGACGCCGCCGATCGTGGTCCCGTGACCGCCGAGGAACTTCGTCGCGGAGTGGATCACGATGTCCGCTCCGTGCTCCAGCGGCCGCAGGAGGTAGGGCGTGGGCACCGTGTTGTCGACGACGAGCGGAACCCCCGCCTCGTGCGCCACGTCCGCCACGGCCCGGATGTCGAGCACGTCGCCCCGCGGATTGCCGAGCGTCTCCGCGAACAGGGCCTTGGTGCCCGGCCGTACGGCTGCACGCCAGGCCTCGATGTCGTCGGGGTCCTCCACGAACGAGACCTCGATGCCGAACCGGGGCAGCGTGTGCCGGAACAGGTTGTACGTACCGCCGTAGAGGGAGGCCGAGGAGACGATGTGGTCCCCCGCGCCCGCCAGCGTCAGGAGCGCGAGCGTCTCGGCCGCCTGGCCCGAGGCCAGCGCGACGGCGGCGATCCCGCCTTCGAGCGCGGCCACGCGCTGTTCCAGGACGTCCTGCGTGGGGTTGTGGATCCGGGTGTAGATGTTGCCGGGTTCGGCCAGCGAGAAGAGATCGGCCGCGTGCCGGGTGTCCTTGAAGACGAAGGACGTGGACTGGTAGATCGGCACGGCCCGGGCACCGGTCGTCGGATCGGGGACCGCGCCGGAGTGGATCTGCTTCGTCTCGAAGGACCAGGCGGCCCCGGCGTCCTGCCGGTCGTGGTCCTCGGGCGTGTGTCCCGCGGTGACGGAGTCGACGGGCTGGCTCATGGCATACCTCGCACGGTCGTTCGGGGATGTCCGCGCGGGCACGGTGGCGACGCGGCGGCGTACTGGTTACGGACCGTAGAGGCCGCCCGCGCCGGGACGGAAGCGGGTCGCGCCGGTGGCCACGAAGCTGCAATGCCGCCGCAACAGACACGCCGGGCCGGCCCCGCGGTGCGCGGAGCCGGCCCGGCGTCGGCCGTGGGTCAGTCCTGGGTGAGCATCCCGTCGCGCAGCTTGTGGAGGATGCGGCTGAGCAGGCGTGAGACGTGCATCTGCGAGATGCCGAGCTCCTCGCCGATCTGAGCCTGCGTCATCTCCTGGCCGAACCGCATGTCGATGATGCGGCGCTCGCGCGGCTCCAGCTCGCCGAGCAGAGGGGCGAGCGTGTGGAGGTTCTCGACCGTCTCCATCGCCGGGTCGGACTCGCCCAGCACGTCCGCGTAGGTGCGCCCGCCCGTCGCGCGGCCGACCGGTGCCGTCGCGTCGGCCGGCACGTCGAGCGAGCCGGCCGTGTAGCCGTTGGCCGCGACGATGCCCTCGGAGATCTCCTCCTCATCGAGACCGAGGTGTTCGGCCAGTTCCCGTACCGTGGGGTCCCGGTCGAGACCGGCGGCCAGCGTCTCCTTCGCCTTGGCCAGGTCCACCCGCAACTCCTGGAGTCTCCGCGGCACATGGACGGACCAGGTGGTGTCCCGGAAGAAGCGCTTGATCTCGCCGACGATGTAGGGCATGGCGAACGACGTGAACTCGACCTCACGGGACAGGTCGAAGCGGTCGATGGCCTTGATCAGGCCGATGGTGCCGACCTGGACGATGTCCTCCATGTCGCCGCTGCCCCGGTTGCGGAAGCGCCCGGCGGCGAACCGGACGAGCGACAGATTCATCTCGATGAGGGTGTTCCGGGCGTACTGGTGATCCGGGGTGCCCTCGTCGGCCGTCCGCAGACGGTCGAGGAACAGCTTCGACAGCCTCCGCGCGTCCTGCGGGGCGATCAGCCCGGCGTCCTCGATCCAGGGGAGTCCGCCGTAGACATCTGCTCGTTCCGCACCGGCGGTCTGTGCAGTGTGCACGGTCATCCCGTCACGCTCCTCAGATGGTGGGCCGTGAGGTGAGGGCGCCTTCCCGATGGGCGGCAACTCATGCATGGATGGGCTGATTTGAGCCATACGAGTGCCGGGATTGGCCGGAAATGGTGCCGACTGCCCTTCGGGGGACGCGGAAGGGGAGTCCCGAGCGCGCGGGAGCACACAGAACCGCCCCACCGGTACGGGGGAGCCCGGTGGGGCGGCCGTATCCAGGGTGCCACAGGCCACGGTCCGTTGGGGGCGTATCCCGCGCAGTGGCGCACTATTCGACCGGACCGGCCGTCGCGCACGCCTCGGACCGCCATGGACGACGGGACGGTCGGCGGTACGCGGCCCCGCGCCGCCGACGGTCCGGTCCGGTCCTGGGCCGCCGACGGTCCGGTCTGGTCCTGGGCCGCCGGCCGCCTCGACCGGCCGCGCGCCGGCGAGTGCCCCGAGCGGTCGCGCACCCGGCGAACGCTCCGGCCCATCCCACGCCGCCGACGGTCCTGGCCGGGCCTGGGCAGCCGGCCGCCTCGACCGGTCGCGCGCCGACGGGTGCCCCGAGCGGTCCCGCACTCGGCGAACACTCCGGCCGGTCCCGTACCGCCGACCACCTGGACCGGTCCTGGACCACTGACCGCCCGACCGGCCGCGCGCCGACGGGTGCCCTGAGCGGTCGCGCACCCGGCGACTGCTCTGGCGGGTCCTGTAACACCGATCGCCTGATCCGGTCCTGGGCCGCCGGCCGCCTCGACCGGCCGCACGTCGGCGAGTGCCCCGAGCGGTCTCGCACTCGGCGAACACTCCGGCCGGTCCCATACCGCCGACCGCCTGGACCGGTCCTGGACCACTGAGCGCCCGACCGGTCCTGGACCCGGGCCGCCGGTCGCACCGCTCGTCCGCAGGCCCCGCGTCCGCAGGCCCCGCGTCCGCACCCCCCGCGTCCGCATGCTCCGACATCCTCACCTCCCGCCCGGGACGCCGGACCACGTCACGCACGATGCGCCCGCCCGCAAGGGCCGGCACCGGTCGGCACGAGGGCCGGGCGCCGCCGTGGACGCCGCCCGCGGATGCCCGTTCGCTGACCCCCGTCGCTGACCTGTGGGTCCTCCGCCCACCCTCACCCGTGGGGTCCCGGCCCGCCCCGGCGGGCGTCCCTTGATTGCGTGCTCGTGAACAGACGGGCGGTCCGGGAATAGGCGCGGGGCGGACCGGCCTTCCATCCCTGTCGCAGGACGTCCGATACCGACCGGAGTGAGAGAGTCCATGCCCGAGGCCACACCCCTGCCCACGAACCCGTCCGCCCCGCGGGCCGCATCTTCCACCGGGCCGCGGGTGCCCGGTCCCGGCGGGGGACCCGGAGCGCCCCACCCGCTGGACAACCCCGCCCGTGCCTCGCTGACCGGCCCGCACGCCCACTTCGCCGAGCGGCGCGGACGTGTCCTGCGCTACCGCCCCGACGTCACCCCCTGGCTCGCCCTGCCGGACCTGCCCGACGCCCGGGACTGGGCCGACGTCGCCGCGCTCGCGGGCCCCGGCGCCTCCGTCACCCTCACCGCCTTCCGCGAGCCGCCGCCCGCCGACTGGGAGATCGTCTTCCAGGCCGAGGGTGTACAGCTGGTGGACGCCGGCGTGGACGCGGCCCCCGACCCCGAAGCCGTACTCCTCGGCCCGGACGACGTGCCGGAGATGCTGGACCTGGTCGCGCGCACCCGTCCCGGCCCCTTCCTCCCGCGTACCGTGGAACTCGGCACCTACCTCGGCATCCGGCGCTCCGGGGCCCTCGTCGCGATGGCGGGGGAGCGGCTGCACCCGCCCGGCTGGACCGAGATCAGCGGGGTCTGCACCGACGATTCCGTACGGGGGCAGGGGCTCGCGTCGCGCCTCGTCAGGGCGGTGGCCCACGGGATCAGGGAACGGGGCGAGACACCGTTCCTGCACGCCGCCGCGTCGAACACCTCCGCTATCCGGCTCTACGAAGCCCTCGGCTTCACGCTGCGCCGCAGGACCGCCTTCCTCTCCGCGCTCGTCCCGGCGGACACGGCGGGCGCCGACACCAGGACCCAGGGCCGGGGGACGGGTAGCTTGGAACACGTGGGGAGCTAGGGACGAACAGGCGGGAGGCGTGCCGTGGTCCTGGGACTCCGGCGCCCGTCGGCGGCGCGCGAGGCGTCCGCGCCATGGGCGGACGCGGAGGAGACGACGGCGGGCGACGCCAGGATCGGAAGCCTGGCCCTCGCGCTGTGGCTGTTCCTGCTGACCGCCGGGGTCGTCCTCCTGGACGTCTTCACCGGTGACGACCTCCCGGTCATACCGCTCCTGGTCGTGCTTCCCGCGCTGGCGTCGGTCTTCTGTACGATCCGCCAGACCACCGCGGTGGCGGTATGGGTCACCCTGGTGGTCAGCGCGACCCGTTTCACCTCGACCGGTTCCTTCTGGGACGTCGTCTTCCTCATAGGGTTCACGGCCCTGGCGAGCTCCCTGGGGGTCTTCGCCTGTGCCGCGCGCATCCGGCACGCCACGGAGGTGGCGAGACTGCGCTCGGCGGCCGTGGCGCTCCAGCGCCAGATCCTGCGCCCGCTCCCCATCGTCACGAGACAGCTCTGCGCCCACGGCCTCTACGAGCCCATCGAGGAGGACCGCTTCGTCGGCGGTGACATCTACGAGGTCGTGCAGTCCCCGTACGGGACCCGCGTGATCATCGGTGACGTGCAGGGCAAGGGCCTGCCCGCGATCGGCGTCGGTTTCGCGGCGCTCGGCGCGTTCAGGGAGGCGGCCGTCCGGGAACCCGAGCTGACGTCGGTGGCCGACGCCGTCGAGGACGCCGTCGCCCGGCACAATGCCTTCTCCGCCGAGACGGGTGAGACCGAACGGTTCGTGACGGCCCTGGTCCTGGGGTTCGAGGACGGCGACCGGGTGCAGGTCGTCAACTGCGGGCACCTTCCTCCGCGGCTGCTCCACGACGGGGCCGCTTCGGTGATCAACCTGCACCGGACGTCCGTACCGCTGGGCATGGCGGATCTCGGCGGGGAGGCGCGCGCCGCGGAGTGGGTCGGCTTCCCCTCGGACGCGGCCCTGCTCGTCTTCACCGACGGCGTCACCGAGGCGCGCGACGCGACGGGTGTCTTCTACCCCTTCGACGAGCGGCTCGGCCGATGGGTGGGCCGCGAGCCGGACCAGGTCCTGAACGCGCTCCAGACCGATCTGCAGACATTCTCCGGCGGGGTACGACGTGACGACGTGGCCGTCCTCGTCCTGAGCAGACCACCCGACGGGGAGAAGGCGGATCCCCTCCCCGGCGACACCGCGCCGGACCGGCCCGAGGGGCATCGGGCCTAAGTACCGGGTGCACCACCCTTGACGCATACATGCCTCTCAGGAACGCTCATGGGAGCGCTCCCGCGCTGATGTCTGGGGGCGCTTCCGTATGTTCGCCGCCACAGAGGATGGACACCCATGCGTACCGGAGCGACCCTGTTACGAGCCCTTCCGTTCGCCTGCGCGGCAGCTCTGCTGCTGACCGTCCAGGCGGTCGCGGCCGGCCCCGCCGACACGGCGCGGGGCGACGCGGCCACCGCACGGGGCACCCGCCTCTACGTTCCCGCCGCGAACCCCGGGGCGTACAGCCAGTCCCTCGACCTCCTGCGCGACGGCCGGCTGCGTGACGCCGCGGGCATCCTGGCCATGGCCCGCACACCGCACGCGGTCTGGTTCGGCGACCAGAGCCCGTCCGTGGTCGAGAAGGAGGCCGCGCGGATCGTCCGGGAGGCGGGCCGGCAGGACGCCGTCCCGGTCATCGCCCTCTACAACGTCCCGGGCCGGGACTGCGCCAACTACTCCGGCGGGGGAGCCTCCACGACGGCGGAGTACCGGGCGTGGATCGACGCCGTCGCCCGGGGGATCGGCCGCCACGACGCGCTGGTCGTCCTGGAGCCAGACTCCCTGGCCCTGCTCCCCGCCGACTGCGGGCAGGACGACGCCGAGGGCACGAAGACCGAGGCCCGCTACACCGAGGTGAACTACGCGGTCGACACCCTGGAACCGCTCGCCCGCACCAAGGTCTACCTCGACACCGGGCACCAGGGCTGGCACTCGGTCAACAGCATCGTGCCCCGCCTCCTGGAGGGCGGCGTGGAGCGCGCCACCGGCTTCTTCACCAACGCCTCCAACTACCACACCGAGGACGCCAACACCTGGTACGGCACCCTCATCTCGTCGTGCCTCGCCTACGCGGACAAGGGCGGTGACAGCGCCGACTGCCCCAACCAGTACTGGCCCCGTACGGACGCCCAGGCCTGGCTGGACACCCATGTGGACACCGACCCCGCCCAGATGAAGCACTTCGTCACCGACTCCAGCCGCAACGGCCGGGGCACCTGGACCGCGCCCGCGGGCAAATACACCGACCCGCAGGAATGGTGCAACCCGCCGGGCCGCGGCCTGGGCGCCCGCCCCACCACCCGCACCGGCGACCCGCTCCACGACGCCCGCCTGTGGATCAAAATCCCGGGGGAGTCGGACGGGCTCTGCCTGCGCGGGACGGAGGGGCCCGAGGATCCGGAGCGCGGGACCGTGGATCCTGCCGCGGGTTCCTGGTTCCCTCAACAGGCACTGGAACTGGTCAGGTCCGCCGAGCCCCCGCTGTTCTGACGGAGCCGGGGCGGAGCCGGAACGCGGGAACCGGCTCCGCCCCGTCCGCGCGCTGATCCCGGCCCGCCTGCACGCCTCCGGCCGGCCTTCAGCTCCCGCGTCTCGCCACCGTGCGGCCCGGACGGCGCCAACCCAACCCGTGCGGCGGACGGCCGCGTGTGACCTGTGTGTGCACCGGCGGACGTCCGTGCGTGACTCGTATGTTCACGGGTGGACGGCTGCGTGTGACTCGTATGTTCACGGGTGGACGGCTGCGTGTGACCCGTGTGTTCACCGGTGGACGGCCGCGTGGGACCCCGTGTGCTCACCTGCGGCCGTCCACCGCTTCCTCTTCCCGGCAGCACCGACGGGGACCACCTCGGCCCGCGTCGCCGCCGCCCCCGGCCCGTGCCGGCGGGCCGGAGGCGAGGCCCGCCCCTCTCCGTGGCGGGCCTCGCCTGTCCCCGCGTCCCCGCGTCCCCGCGTCCCCGTGTCCCCGGGGTCGTGGCCGGTGACGGGCCTCCTCCGGCGGGCGGCCCCTCGGGAAAGGCCGGGCGCTCCCGGGGCGGCGTGGCTACACTCACCGCCATGGGTTCGTATGCGTACTACTTCTTTCTCTGACGCGCTGACAGGACGCCGCCACGCGACGTTGAACGTCGCCGCGTGACCTGCGGGTCACACCTGTGCCGCTGTCCTCCCCGTCGTCCGGTACCCCGGTCCCGTGGCGCGCTCGCGTCCATGACGCCTCCGCGCGTGCCGTCGAGGACCCGTCACCTCAGGGAAAGAACCCATGTCTCTTCAGCGCGCCCGTGCCCAACTGACCGTGAACGGCGTCTCCAAGGCGTACGGCGACCGTTCCGTCCTCGACCAGGTGTCGTTCACCGTCCGCCCCGGGGAGAAGGCGGGTGTCATCGGTGAGAACGGCTCCGGGAAGTCCACCCTGCTCCGACTGCTGGCCGGGGCGGAGGTCCCGGACAGCGGTGATCTCACCGTCAGCTTCCCCGGCCGCACCGGCCATCTCGCCCAGACCCTCACCCTCGACCTCCGCTGCACGGTCCAGGACGCCGTCGACGCGGCCCTCGTGGAACTCCGCACCCTGGAACACCTGATCCGCGAGGCGGAGGAGGAACTGTCCGCCGGGGACCCCACCGACGCCCGGCTCGCCGCCTACGGGGATCTGCTGGCGGCGTACGAGGAGCGCGACGGTTACCGGGCCGACGCCAGGACCGACGCCGCACTGCACGGCCTGGGGCTCGGCGGGCTCGCCCGGGACCGCGTGCTCGGCACACTGTCGGGCGGTGAGCGGTCCCGGCTGGCGCTGGCCTGCGTACTGGCCGCAGCCCCGGAACTCCTGCTCCTCGACGAGCCCACCAACCACCTCGACGACGCGGCCGTCAGCTGGCTGGAGGGCCATCTCCGCGCACACCGGGGCACCCTGGTGACCGTCACCCACGACCGGGCGTTCCTGGAACGCGTCACCACCGTGATCCTGGAGGTCGACCGCGACCTGCGAAGCGTCACCCGCTACGGGGACGGCTGGGACGGCTACCGCGCGGCGAAGGCCGCCGCGCGCCGTCTGTGGACGCGGCAACACCAGGAATGGCTGGACGGCCTGGCCCGCACCGAGGAACTCGCCGCCGCGGCCGGACAGCGCCTGGCGGGGACGGGCAAGGACCCGGGGCAGGGCTTCGGCAAGCACCGCAGGTCGCACGAGGCCAAGCTGTCGGGCCAGGTCAGGGCGGCCAGGACCCGGCTGGAGGCACTGCGCCGCTCGCCCGTCCCCGCCCCTCCCGAACCGCTGCGCCTCACCGTCGACCTCGGCGTCGCCCGCGCGGGGGACACCGAGGCGCAGGACGGCGCTCCCGTCGCCGAACTGGACTCGGTCCTCGTCGGCGGGCGGCTCGACCTGCCCTCCCTGAGCGTCGGGCGGGGCCGCCGACTCCTCGTCACCGGGCCCAACGGGGCCGGTAAGACCACGCTCCTGCGGGTCCTGGCCGGTGACCTCGCGCCGGACGCCGGCACGGTCCGCAGGCGGGGCGCGATCGGCTACCTCCCGCAGGAGCTCCCCGTCCGGCCCACCCGCCGCACCCTGCTCGCCACCTTCGCCGCGGGCCGGCCCGGCCTCCCCGACGCGTACGAGGAGGAACTGCTGGCGCTCGGCCTGTTCCGCCCGGACGACCTGGGCGTACCCGTGGCCGCCCTCTCCATCGGCCAGCAGCGCAGACTCGCCCTCGCGCGGCTGGTGACCCGTCCGGCGGACCTGCTGGTCCTGGACGAGCCGACGAACCACATCGCGCTCGGCCTGGCCGAGGAACTGGAGGTGGCGCTCGACCGGTACGAGGGAGCCGTGGTGGTCGTCTCGCACGACCGGAGCTTCCGCCGCCGCTTCACCGGCGAACGCCTCGCACTGCGGGCGGGCCGCGTCGTGACGGAGACCTACGCCTCCGAGGGGGCCCGCCCCTCCCGTACGTAGGCCCGCAACCGCTCGACGAACACCCGCTGGCCCGCCACCAGCCGTTCCAGGGCCAGGTCCGGTGCGCACCACGCGAACCGGTCCATCTCCGGGAACTCGCGCAGCACACCGGACCCCCTCGGCCACTCCATGGTGAAGCTGCCCGGGACCGCGCCGCCGGGGTCGATGCCGCCCTCCACCGCCCAGACGGTCACGGTCTTGCCACCGGACTGACGTGTCTCGCCCAGCGGCACCCACGCGCCGTCGGGGAGGGGGAGTCCGACCTCCTCCTCGAACTCCCGGCGCGCGGCGGCGGCCGGCCCCTCGGCGGCGTCGTACTCGCCCTTGGGGACGGACCAGGCGGCCTTCTCACGACGGGCCCAGAACGGTCCGCCCATGTGGCCGATCAGCACCTCCGCGTCGGGCCCGCCGTCCTCGCCCTCGACGACCCGGAAGAGCAGGATCCCCGCACTGCGCCTGACTGTCGACATGTCGTCAAGTGTGGGGGCGGGGCGTTCGGGGGGCCAACGGTCCCGCATGCCGGAGCGACACACGGGTGAGCGCCGCACGGCGTCCGGGAGCCCGAGGACGCGTCCGGGAAGCGGCCCAGGAGCACCGGCGGTGCGGGACCGGCACCCGCACCGCCGGGGTCACTCCTTCGCCGCGCACCGTTACGCCCGATGTCCCCGTTGCCCTCTGGTGCCGCCCACCGAGCCCGGCCATGCTGTCCGCCGACAGCGCTTTCCGCGCGCGATCCGCTTCGTACCAGGAGGATCTGTGGGCCTTGGCACTCTTCGCGGCACCCGGCGGCCACTCGTGCTGCTGGCCACCGTGGCGGCGGTGGCTGTCGCGGCCGTCGCACCCGCGGCGGCCGACTCGACTCCGGACCCCCGCCCCCACACCAGCGCCGAGATCCTCAGACCCGTCGCCCCGCCGGCCGCCGTCGGCCCCTCCGGCGGAGCGAGATCCGTCGTGGACGGCGACGGCATCGAGACCGCCCGTGCCTCCCGTCCCGTGGCGCCGGGCGTCCGCCTGAGTTCGTACGACCGTCTCGAGTCCGACAAGTGGCTGCGCGTCGACAGCCTCTCCGTCGACCTGGACGGCAGCGGGGTACGCGCCGACTACCTCTCCTCGGGCAGGGTCGGCGACCGGCGCACGGTCTCCGAGCTCGCCGCCGGGCACGACCCTGGGCGCGGCAGGCGCACCGTCGCCGCCCTCAACGCCGACTTCTTCGACATCAACCAGACCGGAGCGCCGCTGGGCCCGGGGATCAAGGACGGGCTGACGGTCCACTCCCCGGCCCCGGGTGCCCACCGCGCGGTGGGCATCGGTCCGGGGAACGCGGGCCGTGTCCTCGAGCTGTACTTCGAGGGCACGTTGACCCTCCCCTCGGGCACGCGCCCGCTGGCCGCCTACAACGCCGCCGATGTGCCGGCCCAGGGAGTGGGTGCCTACACGTCGGCCTGGGCCGGCGCCGACCGCGCGCTGACCGTCGACGGCGCGCGGCCCGTCACCGAGGTCGCCGTGCGCGACGGCAGGGTCGCCTCCGTGTCGGACAGCCCCGGGTCGGGGCCGGTGCCCGAGGGCACCGTGGTACTCGTGGGCCGGGAGGCGGGAGCCGGCCCGCTGGCCGCCCTGGAACCCGGAGACCCGGTCGGCATCGAGTACCGCGCCCGTACGGACGGCGGGGACGTCCCGCGCACGGCCGTGGGCGGCCGGGAACTGCTCGTCGTCGACGGCACGGCCCAGGACCACAGCGGTGAGAGCAACGACACCGCCGCGCCGCGCACCGCCGTCGGGTTCTCCAGGGACGGCCGGACCATGCAGGTCGTCACCGTCGACGGCCGCCAGACCGACAGCGGTGGCGTCACCCTCACCGAACTGGGCGAGATGATGCGCCGGGCCGGCTCGTACAGCGCCCTGAACCTCGACGGCGGAGGCTCCTCGACCCTGGTCGCACGCGAGCCGGGCAGCGACGCGCTCCGGGTCGAGAACAGCCCGTCGGACGGCAGCGAGCGCACCGTCGCCAACGGCCTCGCCCTGACCGCCCCCGACGGCAGCGGGCGGCTCGAAGGGTTCTGGGTCGAGACCCGTACGCCGCCCGGAGCGGCCCCCGGCGACGACCCGGTCGGCGGCGGTCACCCCGAGCGGGTCTTCCCCGGCCTGACCCGGCAGCTCACCGCCGCCGGGTACGACGAGACGTACGGTCCCGCGGCGGGCGCTCCGCGCTGGCGCACCGTCAGCCCGGCGGTCGGCAGCGTCGACGCCCGGGGCACGTTCACCGCACGCGGCGGCGGGACGACCGACGTCCGGGCGGAACGCGCCGGAGCACACGGCGAAACCCCGATCACCGTCCTCGACCGGCTGGACCGCATCCGGTCCACCACCCCGCGCGTCGGACTGGCGGACCGGG
This sequence comes from Streptomyces sp. NPDC058008, assembly GCF_042886395.1. Taxonomy (NCBI): domain Bacteria; kingdom Bacillati; phylum Actinomycetota; class Actinomycetes; order Kitasatosporales; family Streptomycetaceae; genus Streptomyces; species Streptomyces sp. NPDC058008. The sequence goes on from NZ_JBHVQX010000014.1 coordinate 91,517, forward strand.
AGGCCACCGGCGGCTTCGGCATCGTCGGGTCCGACGCCCACGGCGCGAGCGCCCCCGTCGAGCCCGACGACCTCACCCTGGAGTACGACCACGCACTGTTCGCCGTCGAGGACGACGGCCGAGGGTCCTTCACCGTCAGGTCCCTGACCGGGTCCGGGGCCGGGCGGATCAAAGCCACGGTGGCGGGCGTCAGCACCACCCTCGCCGTGAGCGTCGGTCTCACCGAACGGACCGTGTCGGACTTCGAGGACGCCGGCTCCTGGACCTTCAGCCAGGCCCGCGCCGCCGGCTCGCTGGCCGCGACGCCGGACGGGCACAGCGGCACCGGCCTCCGCCTCACCTACGACTTCACCCGCTCGACGGCGACGCGCGCCGCCTACGCCGCCCCACCGCGACCCCTCGTCGTGGAGGGACGGCCGCAGGCGTACACCCTGTGGATCAAGGGGGACGGGAACGGCGCCTGGCCCACCCTGCACCTGAAGGACGCGGCGGGATCCGACCAGTTGCTGCGGGGGCCGTACCTCACGTGGACCGGCTGGCGCCAGGTCACCTTCGCCGTGCCGCCGGGCGCGGCGATGCCGCTGTCCGTGTACCGCTTCTACCTCGCGGAGACGGCAGCCGCCCGGCAGTACACCGGCGAGATCGTCGTCGACGGCCTCACCGCCCAGGTACCGCCCGCCGTCGAGCTGCCCGAACAGCCCAGGGCCGCCGACCCGCTGATCGGCACCGCGGCGGTCACCGAGGGCCGGGACTGGCGGTTCGCGGTCATGTCGGACGCCCAGTTCGTCGCGCGCGACCCCGACAGCGCCATCGTCCGGCAGGCCCGCCGGACCCTGCGCGAGATCCGGGCGGCCCGGCCCGACTTCCTGGTCGTCAACGGTGACCTCGTCGACGAGGGATCACCCGCCGACCTCGCCTTCGCCCGGCGGATCCTCGACGAGGAGCTGGGCGACGCGCTGCCCTGGTACTACGTGCCGGGCAACCACGAGGTGATGGGCGGGACGATCGACGACTTCGTCGCGGAGTTCGGCCCGGCCCGGCGGACGTTCGACCACAAGGGCACCCGGGTCATCACGCTCGACACATCGGCCCTCAGCCTGCGCGGCGGCGGGTTCGCCCAGATCCGGGAGCTGCGCGCCCAGCTGGACGCGGCGGCGAAGGACCGTTCCGTGGGCTCCGTGATGCTGATCGAACACGTTCCGCCCCGCGACCCCACCGTGCAGAAGGGGAGCCAGCTCACCGACCGCAAGGAGGCCGCGCTCGTCGAACAGTGGCTCGCCTCCTTCCGCCGTGCGACGGGCAAGGGCGCGGCCCTCGTCGCCAGCCACGTCGGGGTCTTCGACGCCTCGCGCGTGGACGGAGTGCCGTACCTGGTGAACGGGAACTCGGGCAAGGCACCGGCCGGGCCCGCGGACGAGGGCGGGTTCACCGGATGGTCCCTGATCGGCGCCGACCGCGTCACGCCCGGCGAACAGGCGGCCGCCCGCCGTCAGCCCTGGCGGGGAGGACCCGACTGGGTCTCCGCCCAGACCCGCGCCCATGTCGACGCGCTGGCCCTGGACGCCCCTCCGGTGCTCGTCCCGGGGGAGCGCACGCTGGTCCACGCGTACGTCACCCAGGGCACGCGGACCGTCCCCGCCGCCCACCCGCTGAGCGCGGACTGGACCGGCTCACCCAACGTGCGCATCGGCAGGACGGAGCACGCCCGCGCACGCCACGTCGCGACGCTGGATCCCGCCACGGGCGCCCTCACCGCGCTCAGGCCCGGCACCGCCACGCTCGCGGTGACCGTCAACGGCGTCACGCGTGAGGTACGGATCCGGATCGCGGCCGGGGCGGCGGCACCCGCCGCCTGACGCGGGGCCGCGTCCCGCACCCCGTCCCCCGGGGAGCGGGGCGACGGTCCCGGACCGAGCCCGGGTGCCCCCGCGACCACCGGGGTGCACCCGGCCCCCTCGGGGACGCGGCTACCGTCCCGGTCCGGGCCGCGCCCCGGCGCGGACGTCCTGATGACCCACAGGCACCCGGGCCCGGTCCGGGCCGTGGTTCCGGCCCCGGCACCTTCTCCGCGCCCCCGGGGAGGAGCCGCCCGGGGCCGGGGACCGGGCCGGGTGAACGCGTGGACGGCCCTCACCCGGCCGCCCTTCCCGACGAAGGCACCGGCCGGAGCGCTCAGACCTTCCGGTAGCCGTACGCGTCCGTGGCCGCCGCCTCCACGGCATCCAGATCGCCGCCCGTCGAGGCCGTCACCAGCGCGGCGACCGCACCCTCCACGAACGGGGCGTCCACCAGCCGGGCCCCCTCGGGCAGTTCGTCGCCCTCCGCCAGCATGGACTTCACCGTGAGCACCGCGCTCCCGAGATCCACCAGCAGGGCGACCCCGGCGCCCCTGTCCACCGCCCTCGCCGCGTCCCCGATCAGGTCCGAACTCGTCCCCAGCCCGCCGGCCGAGGTGCCCCCGGCCGCCGCCACCGGGGCGGTCGCCCCGCCGGCCGCCAGCTCCCTGGCCAGCTCGGCGACGGCCTCCGCCACCGGCCCGCTGTGCGAGACCAGTACGATCCCGACCTGCTTCTCCTCGCTCATGCCTCCCCTTCCCCGCTCACATCCGAAGCCTCCGCGAGCGCCCCGACCAGCAGGGCCGCCGAGGCGGCCCCCGGATCCTCGTGCCCGATGCTGCGCTCGCCGAGATAACTGGCCCTGCCCTTGCGCGCCCGGAGCGGCACGGTCGCCAGGGCCCCCGCCAGCGCCGCGTCCCGTGCCTCCTTGAACGAGGTGCCCAGCACCTCGACGGCCGGGAGCAGCGCGTCGAGCATCGTCTTGTCGCCCGCCTGCGCCCCGCCGAGCTGTGCCACCGCGGCGACACCCGCCCCCAGGGCCTCGGCCAGCTGATCCGGGGTCACCTCCGGTGCGTCGCCCAGGGTCTTCCCTGCACGGCGCAGCAGGGTCCCGTACAACGGCCCGGACGCCCCGCCGACCGTCGAGATGAGATGCCGGCCGGCCAGCGTCAGCACGGCGCCCGGCGTCGTGGGCGCCTCCTCCCCGAGGACCTCGACCACGGCGGTGAAACCGCGCCGCATGTTGCTCCCGTGATCGGCGTCCCCGATCGCGGCGTCGAGCTCGGTCAGCCGGTCCGCCTCACGGTCGACGGCAGCAGCGGTGGCGGCCATCCAGCGACGGAAGAAATCGGTGTCGAGCACAAGATCTCCTGTTCCTCGTACGGTGGAAAGTCCGTTCAACGGCCCCAGCGCAGCGCGGGCGTCTCCACCGGCGCGTCCCAGAGCCGCACCATCTCCTCGTCCACCTGGCAGACCGTCACCGAACAGCCCGCCATGTCGAGTGACGTCACGTAGTTGCCCACCAGCGTACGAGCCACCGTCACGCCCCGCTCCGACAGCACCCGCTGGACCTCGGCATTGAACCCGTACAGCTCCAGCAGCGGTGTCGCGCCCATCCCGTTGACCAGCACCAGCACGGGACCGTCGGGGCGAAGGTCCTCCAGCACCGCGTGCACCGCGACGTCGGCGATCTCCCCGGACGTCATCATGGGGCGGCGCTCCCGGCCGGGCTCGCCGTGGATGCCGATGCCCAGTTCCAGTTCGCCCGGGGGCAGGTCGAACGTCGGCGTGCCCTTCGCCGGGGTGGTGACGGAGCTGAGCGCCACCCCGAAGCTCCGCGAGGACTCGTTCACACGGCGGGCCAGGGCCTCCACGCGCTCCAGCGGGGCGCCCTCGTCGGCGAGGGCGCCGGCGATCTTCTCGACGAACAGCGTCGCCCCGGTGCCGCGACGGCCCGCCGTGAACGTGCTGTCGGACACCGCCACGTCGTCGTCGACCAGGACCCGGGCGACCTGCACGCCCTCGTCCCCGGCCAGCTCGGCCGCCATGTCGAAGTTCAGCACGTCCCCGGTGTAGTTCTTCACGATGAACAGCACACCCGCCCCGCTGTCGACCGCGGCGGCCGCCCGGACCATCTGATCGGGCACGGGCGAGGTGAAGACCTCCCCGGGACAGGCGGCGGACAGCATCCCGGGCCCGACGAACCCCGCGTGCAACGGCTCGTGCCCGGACCCGCCACCGGACACGAGCCCGACCTTCCCCGCCACCGGGGCGTCGCGCCGGACCACGACGCGTTTCTCGACGTCCACGACGAGTTCGGGGTGGGCGGCGGCCATTCCGCGGAGCCCGTCCGCGACGACGGTCTCCGGCACGTTGATGAGCATGCGCAACGGTTCCTCCTGGGGAGAGCGTGCCGACCGGTCGTCCCGACCCCGCGGCAGCGTGAATCCGATCCTGTTGTCTCAGGCGCGTACGGAACCAGTATCGAAGAGACCAGGGTGATCGGGAAGCGACGCGTCGGAGGGACACGCTCCACCTGCCGGAGAGTCACTTCGGCGGCGGTCCCCCGCCCATGGCCCGGACACCGCGGCAGGCCTGCCCCCAGGTGCGACTCCGCCGCGCGGGTCACCGGTCCCTGAGGCCCGGGCGGGCGGGTACGGGCCGGTCGGCCGAGCGGCGGAGCCCGCCGCGCCCAGGAGCCGCACGAGCACCGCCCGACGACGCTCGTGACAGGTGGCCGGCGCACCCGGCCGGACTGCCGCCCGGCCTCCGGCCTGGCGCCGTACCCGGGAGCGGTGAGCACGTCCCGGCAGGTGCCGGGCCTCCTCACGCGTGGCCACCGGCCGGGCCGGGCGGCCGTCCGCGGTACCACGGCGGTCGTCCCGCCGTTCGCGGGAGGGGGTCCGGAGCACCCCGTCCCGCCGCACGGCACCGGGGAAGTTCAGGCCGCGCCCGGTCCCCGGGACGAGGAGTCCGCCCCGGGGAAGGTGACGCCGCAGGACGTCCTCAGCCGCGCACGCAGAACTCGCGGTCGGTGAGCCACTGGCCGAACCAGTCGCTCAGCGGGACCGTGACACACCACCCGGACTCGTTCGTGTCCGGTACGGGCTCCGTGGGCTGAGGCGTGGGCTTGTCCGGCTTGGGCGGCGTGGGTGTCCCGCTCGGGTCGGCGGCGGGAGCCGAGGGCTCGGTCGCGTTCGGCAGTCCGCTCAGCGCCTCGCGGAACACCTTCGAGGACTCGGGGTTGTCGGCGCACTGCCACACTCCGTGCGGGCAGTAGTCCGTGATCGTCTGGTAGACCGGCTTGTGCAGGTCCATCCACTCCAGCATGCGGCGCATGTACTCGGGGTTGTCGCCGTTGCGGAAGAGCCCCCACTCCGGGAAGGAGATCGGCTTGCCGTGCTCGGCGGCGAAGTCGACCTGCTTCCGCAGACCGTACGGTTCGCCGACCTGCTCGTCGAAGGTGCGCGCCGGAGGCTGGTCGTAGGAGTCCATGCCGATGATGTCCACGACGTCGTCCCCCGGGTAGCACTCCGTCCACGGCACCGCGTCCCGCCCCCTGCTCGGCGCGAAGTCGAAGCGGAACTCCGCGCCGGGGACGGACCGCATCGCGGTGACGATCCGCTTCCAGTACGCCTTCCACGCGTCCGGGTCCGGGCCGCACCGGTGGGTGTACGTCGTCCCGTTCATCTCCCAGCCGAGGACGATCACCGTGTCCGGGACGCCCAGCAGGACCAGGCGCTCCGCCAGTCTGCGGAAGTGCTCGTCGAACTGCCCTTCGGCGCCCGCCCGCAGCAGGCCGCGCACCTCGGCGTCGGAGACATGGTCCTCGTTCCGTTCCAGCATGGGCGTGTTGAGAACGAACATCCGGTCCTGCCGCGCCTTGCGCCACGCCGCCCAGGAGGCGAGGAACCCGGGGCGGCCCTCGATGTTCTCCCACAGATCACCCGGCAGGTAGCTGTGGCCGACCCGCAGCTCCGTCCCGCCGAGCCAGCGGGACAGCTCGTCCATCCGCCGAACACCCTTGGGCCCGTAGTCCAGATAGGCGCCGATGGCGGTCGTCCCGCCGGGCTCCGGCGCACCCTGGGCGGCGCCCTTGTCCGCCTGGGTGTCCGCGGCGTCGCGGTCGGCGAGGACCGCGCCGCCGACGAGGAGGCAGAGGGCCGTCGCCCCGATGCCGAACTTGCTGAGACGGCGCTGTACGGGCACGGCTCCTCCTTGGATTGAGGCCTGACTCCGGCCCTGTCGACCATAAGGAGAAAGATTCAACAATGGGCTGCGGTAACTCCTTTCGATAGACCATTCGCGAAATGCGCAGGGTCAGCGCGAGCCGTTCGGGTGACACCTCCCGAAGTCGAAAGGAAGGGAACGGACGCGGTTGTCGAAATTCGAATCCACCAGAACGGGTTCGCCCGAGATCCGGACGTCCCCCAGCCTGGTCAGCATTTCCCGGAAGAGAGCCTTCATCTCCAGCTTCGCCAGATGCGCGCCCAGGCAGTGGTGGGGCCCTCCGCCGCCGTATCCGAGGTGCGGATTCGGTGACCGGGTGATGTCGAAGGCGTCGGGGTCGTCGAAGACGGACGCGTCCCGGTTCGCGGAGGCGTAGAGGAGTACGACCTTCTCGCCGGGCAGAAAGGTGCGGCCACCGAGTGAGCAGGCGGCGGCGACCGTCCGGCGGAACTGGATGATCGGCGTCGAATGGCGGACGATCTCGTCGACCGCGCCGTCGGCGTAGCGGTCGAAGTCGGACTCCAGCAGAGCACGCTGGTCCGGATGAGCGGACAGCAGGACCAGCCCGTGTGCGATCGCGTTCCGCGTGGTCTCCACGCCCGCCACGAGCAGCAGTGAGAAGAACGCGCCGAGCTGACGCGAGGACAGGCCCTGGCCGTCGACGTCCGCGCGCACGAGCGCCGAGATCACGTCGTCCGCCGGGGAGCGGCGCCGCTCACGGGCGATGCCCGCCATCTCCAGCTGCATACGGGCCAGCGAGCGCAGCCCGCGCCCGGGCACCCGCAGCCGGGCCCGGCCACGCCTGTGCACGCCCACGTACTCCGACGCGTCGTCGACGCGCGCGGCGATGGCGGCCCGGTGGCGCGCGGGAACGCCCATCAGGTCGCAGATGACCTCGAACGGCATACGGGAGGGCGCCGCCCGCATGAAGTCACCCGGGCCCTCGGCGATCATCTCGTCCACCAGCCGCCGGGCGACGGCGCCGATGTTCTCCTCGGCGGCGGCGAGGAGCCTCGGAGTGAAGGCACGGGAGACGGTCCTGCGCAGCCCCGCGTGTTCGGCGCCGTCCATGTTCACCATGGAGTTGCCGAACACCGCCTTGGCCCACGGGGCGGGTTCCGGGACCGTGGCACCGGGAGCGCTGGCGAAGTGCTGCGGACGCCGGCTCGCCGCCCTCACGTCGTCGTACCTCACCAACGCGTGGAAGGGCGTGCGTGATCCCGTACGAGGGGTGAAGCGGACGGGTGCGCCGAGCTCCCTGAGCCGGGCGAACGCGGCCAGCCGCTCGGCCCGAGGCAGCCGCCAGAACGCCGGATCGGCCAGATCGGCGCCGGCCGTCCCTCGCACACGGTCGGTGGACACCTGCGTCGGCGCGTTCATGCACAACCTCCCGGAGCTCGAAGGGCCATGCTGGCCCGGCGGGCGGCGCCCGGCAGCCGACACGGCCGGACGGCGGCGGGAAATTCCCACGGTCGCGCGATGCCCGGCGGACGGGAACGCCGCGCGCGGCGACGTCCGGCGGGGCGGAACCGTGCGCGTGGCTCCGGTGGCCGGGCAACCGTGCGCCCGGTGGTGTCCCGGGCGCGGCGGGGACACGTGCCCGTGGCGGACGGCGCATGAGAACCGTTCGCGCCCCGTCTCGTTGCCCACTGGAGCGAGACACCTCGCAGGAGCGGACGAGAGGGAGGCACACCCACCATGGATCCGACCACCGGCACCGGCGCCCCGCGCCCGGCCCGCCGCGCGGTGCTGCGCACCGCCTTCACCGTGGCCACGCTCGCCGGAACCGGCGGCGCGCTCGCCCCGGTCCTCCTCGGAGGCCATGCCCCGGGGGACCCCGCCCAGGACCGCGACGCGGTGGGGCCCGAGCGGTTCTCCGAGCTGTACAAGGGCCGCGAGATCCGGGGCACGACGACCGCCGTCGTGCCGGCCGGCGCGCAGCCGTACGCCGACGACGCCCTCGCGGCGCCCGGCATCGACGTCAGCGTCGACGGGAGGCCGCTGCACGTGATGAGGCGCGCCGACGGGACCTACCTGAGCACCGTGAACCACTACGAGTCGTTCCCGACACTGCGCGGGGCGGCCCGCGCCGCGGTCGACGAACTCGGCACCTCCCAGCTGTCAGGTGCCTCCCCGCACACCATCTGAGCCCTAAGGACGAGCACGGGTGCACAGCCGCAAGAATCAGCGCGACCTCACGCGCACCGAGAAGAAACGCCTGGTCGACGCGATCCTGGAGCTCAAACGCTCGGGCCGCTACGACGAGTTCGTCACCCTGCACCGGCGCTACTACGTGACCGACGCCGAGAGCAGGCCGCGCCCCGCCCACATGACCCCGTCCTTCTTCCCCTGGCACCGTCAGTACCTCCTGGAGTTCGAGAAGGCGCTGCGGTCCGTCGACCCCCGGGTGTCGGTCCCGTACTGGGACTGGACGCGGGACAACACGACGGGTGCCTCCCTTTGGGCGGAGGACTTCCTCGGCGGGAACGGCAGGGCGGGCGACCGGCAGGTCATGACGGGGCCGTTCGCCTACCGGCAGGGCAACTGGCGTATCCGCGCGGGAGTCACCGGTGACGCCTTCCTGCGGCGCAACTTCGGCAGGCCGTCCTCACCCGTCACACTGCCCGGCACGGCGGACGTGGAGCGGGCGCTGCGGGACCCCGTGTACGACGCCGCCCCCTGGAGCAGCGTCAGCACCACCGGCTTCCGCAACCGGATCGAGGGCTGGGGCATCAGGGGCGGCCGGGGGGTGGCCAACCACAACCAGGTGCACCGCTGGATCGGAGGGTCCATGGCGGGCGCCGGGTCGCCGGACGACCCCGTCTTCTGGCTGCACCACGCCTTCATCGACCTGCTCTGGACCCGCTGGCAGAAGGCGCATCCGCGCTCCCGCTACCTCCCGTCCCGCGCACCGGCAGCCGACGACCCGCAGAGCGACCGGATCTTCCCGCTCGACCGGCCGATGCCGCCGTGGGACGTGGCGCCCGCGCACCTCGTCGACCACACCCGGTTCTACCGGTACGTCTGAGGGGCACGGCCGCCCCGGGAACGGGCCGGGCCTCCCCTTCTCCGCGCGGAGCGGGAAGGGGAGGCCCGAGGGTGCCCGGGTGGGATCAGTGGCCGTAGCCGTAGTCGCCCTGGTCCTCGTGCCGGTCCGACACGTTGGCGCAGGTGTTGCCGAACGCCGGGTTCAGCAGGGCGATCACGTTCACCGTGTTGCCGCACACGTTGACCGGGATGTGCACGGGCACCTGGACGGCGTTGCCCGAAAGGACACCGGGGGAGTGGGCCGCGACGGCCTCCGCTCCGGAGTCGGCGGTAGCCATGCCGGCACCGCCGGCGATCAGGGCGCCGGTGCCAGCCACGACGGCGGCCACCTTCGAGATACGCGACATCAGTTCTCCTTGAGAGAGGGACGGAACCGGCTGCCTGGACTGCCGCCGGTGTGCCCTGACAACGCCAAAGGCGACAGACGGTAACGGAACGGCAGGAAAGTCATCATCTCGGCTCAACCCCGGCCGATGAGTGCGAGTCCGGCCGCCGGAAGCGCGCTCAGCCGGCCCCGCCAGTCACGCGCGGCGGGGACGCGGGCCTTCACCGTCCGTGCCGCGCCGTCCCGCACGTCCAGCTGGGTCTCGCGCATCCGCAGCAGCGGTTCCAGCGAGGAACGGGCCAGCAGCAGACGCCGGTTGACGACCGGCACGGGGCCCCAGTGGCTCTTGTACCGCTCCGAGCCGCGCAGCAGGCTCAGCACACCGCGGTCCAGGTCACCGGCCTCCCGCGCGATCTCGCGCAGCAGCATCGAGGAGACGTCCACCTTCCGCTCCCTGAGGCGGGGGTCGGCGCCGTACAGGTACCCCCCGGTCAGCCGCGCCGTCCTGTAGGACAGGTCCGCGGCCACCACCTCCCCGTCGAGCAGGAACTCCCTGACCGAGGCCTCGCCGTCGCGCACCATCCGGCGGGTGGAGCGCACCAGGTGCGCGCAGAAGCGGGGACGCAGGTGCTCCGGGTTGACCCCCCTGCCGAGCCACTGGAGCTCGTGCAGCGAGAGCAGGGTGCCGATCGCTCCCGCCACCCGGTGGACGGGTGCCGTGCGGCACTCGATGCCCAGGGTGTCGATCCTGCGGAGCTTGGCGCGCGTCCGCTGGGCGCGTGAACCGGGCATCCTCCCGATGAGGGCGTCGATCGGCTCGGCGGGCAGCTCCAGGCACGTCGAGTCCGCGCGGCTGCCCCGGGCCCCGGACCACGCCTCGAACAGCAGGTGGGCCGAGGCGTCGGGCCGTACCTCGCGCAGGTCCACGACGGTGTGCGAGGCCGCCCGGTGGAGCCCGCGCTCCAGAGCGGTGACCGCTGCCGCCGTGTCCTCGCCGTCCACCAGGATGTCGAAGAAGTCGGAGATGGCGCCGCCCATCGGCACCAGCAGGGGCATCGGGCGGTGCACGAGCATCAGGGGCGCCGCGCCGATCAGACGTCCGTCCCGGCGTGCGAGAAGGACCCGGAGCCGGCCCGGTACCCCGTAGGAGAGCCACCACGAGCGCAGCCACGCGTGGCTCTGGAACGGTGTGGCGGTGGGGCAGCGGCGGTGCAGGGCGTCCCACTCGGCGGCGAGGTCCGCGAAGTCCGCGAGGTCCCGGCAGAGGGTGACGGTGAGCCGTCCACGGCGGTCGGTGTTCATCGGACGAGCTCCCGTTCGTCGGCGGTACCGCCCTGGGCCGGGCCCGGTACCTGCGCGGTGACACCCCGGTGCCCGGGGCGGGGCCGGACGAGCAGGACGAGTCCGCCGACCAGCCCGCCCGCGCCGGCGCCCACGGCCGTGCCGAGCGGCACCGAGGGGGACACGGGCTCGGCGGGCGGCACGGCGTGCGAGAACTTGATGAGCTTCACCCCCGTGTCCTTCGCGACGTGCCCGCTGCTGACCACCACGGCCTCCGTCACCGCGTTGGCGATGTCCGCGGCCCGGTCGCGGTCGGCCGACGTGCCGGTGACCGCGATCATGGGCGAGTCGGGGGAGGTCTCGGACCGCACGTGCGTGCGCAGTTCGGGCACCGGCTCCCCGGCCGCCCCCTTGGCGTAGGCGAGGGTGGCGTCGCTGGTGGCCAGGCGGCCGTAGGACTGCGCGTACCCCAGCGCCGCCGCCGGGTCGATGTCCTTGCCCGCGGTCACCACGGCGTAGCTGGTGGCCGCGAACTCGGGCCGGGCGAGCGCGCCGTACGACAGCCCGCAGGCGGCGCCGAGCAGGAGACAGGCCGGCAGGGGCCACCAGCTGGGCCGTTCGAATGCGGGGCGGAGCCTGCGGAGCCGTCCGGGGACGGTCCGCCTCTGCTCGGGCGACTCGGTCATGGGTGTGCTCTCTCGGTCGGGGGAACGGTGGCGGTGCCGACGGCCTCTGCGTAGACGTCCATGAGGCGGCGGCTGTTGAGCCTGATGTCGTAGTGGTCCACGGCGGGAGGGGGCGGCAGTCTGCGGGCGCCGGCGGTCCTGTGGAGCCGCAGCGCGGCCGTGAGCTCGTCCGTGGGATCGGCCGCGCCGGACGCCCCGATGCGCACGGCCCCCGGCACCCGGCCCGCCGGGAGGTCCTCGATGGCGGGGCAGGCCGCGTGCACCACGGGCAGTCCGGCGGCCAGCGCCTCGACGACGGCCAGGCCGAAGGACTCCTCGCGGGACGCCGAGACGAACGCGTCGGCGGCGCTGAGCACCGCGGGGATGCCGGGAGCCGCGCCCGCGCCCCCGCACTCGCCGAGGAAGCGGACGCGGCCCGTCACACCGAGACGGGCGGCGAGCGCGCGCAGCGCCCCGGCCTCCGGCCCGTCACCCGCCAGGACGAGGCGGACACCGGGCAGGGCGGCGACGGAGCGGATCAGCACGTCGAAGCGCTTGCCGGGGACCAGCCTGCCCACGCCCGCGACCACGAACGCGTCGTCGGGCAGGTCCAGCAGCGCCCGTGTGGCGCGCCGGCGCCCGGCGTCGAAGCGGAAGGCGGCGGCGTCCACGCCGTTGGGCACGGTGTGGATCCGGGCGGCCGGCACACCCCAGTCGCGCAGCCGGTCCGCGACCGTGCGGGAGACGGCGACCGTCGCCGCCCCGAGCCGTTCGGTCCGCAGGTAGAGCTCCCGGGTGCCGCGTGTGAGCGGCCGCCCCTCGATCTCCGCGCGGCCCAGCGAGTGCTCCGTGGACACGACGGTGGTCCCGGCCAGGCGTGCCGCGACACGGCCGTAGACGCACGCCCGGTAGAGGTGGGTGTGCACGAGGTCGTAGGAGCCGCGCCGGATGAGCCGGGCCAGCCGGGGCACGGCGCCGAGGTCCCGGTTGCTCCGCATCCCCAGGTCCCGGACCCGTACGCCGTCGGCGCGCAGCCCCGCCGCGACCGCCCCCGGGTTGGTGAGCGTCACCACGTCGCAGCGCGCCGGCAGATGGCGCAGCAGCAGCCGCAACTGCTGCTCGGCCCCGCCGACGCCGAGGCCCGTGATGACGTGCAGCGCCTTCATCCGGCGTTCCCCCGCTCCCGGCCGGCGCCCGAGCGGTGCCGCAGCCGGTGCCGCACCTCCTTGGCCCGCAGACGCGCACCCCGGTCGGCGTGGCTGACATGCGTGCGGGGAAGGGCGAGCGGCCCCGACAGGGCGCCGGGGTCGAGGGCGCAGCCGTAGGCGTACCCGGCCTCGCGCACGGACCCGACCACCCGCTTGTCGGCCGTGCCGTACGGATAGCAGAAGCCGGACGGCGCCTCCCCGACGATGCGGTGCAGCGCCTCCCGGCTGCAATGGGTCTCCTGGCGCAGTTCGCCGTCGGACAGCTCCGTGAGATCCCGGTGCAGCAGCCCGTGCGAACCGACCTCCATACCCGCCGCCGCGACCGTGCGGATGCCTTCCCCGGTCAGCAGGGGTCTGCGCGGACCGAGCGGGTCCCAGACGTTGGAACCGCCGGGCCGGCCGGGCAGGACGAACACCGTCGCGGTGCAGCCGTGGGCGAGCAGGACGGGGAGTGCCTCGTCGACGAAGTCGGCGTACCCGTCGTCGAACGTGAGCCCGACCAGCCCGCGCTTGCCGGCCGCCCGCGCGCGCAGCAGCTCGGCGATCCCCACGCCGGTCAGCCCCCGCCGCCGCAGCCAGCTCAGCTGCTCGTCCAGACGGCCGGCGGACACGGTGATGCCGTACGGGTCGTCCGCCGGATCGCCCACCGAGTGGTACGTGAGGATCCACGGCTGGGACCGGAAGGGGAGGGCGCGGGCACGGGGTGGCGAGGTGTCAGTGGCCACGGGGGAACCTCCGTCGGATGAGTGCCAGCAGGTGAAGGGGCTCGGGGGCCCGCAGGGCGAGTCCGGTGAGGAGGAAGGCCAGGGGCACGAGGAGACAGCCCGCGGCCAGTCCCGCCGACGGTCCCGGCACCAGGCCCGTGGCCGCGCGGCCCGCGGCGGCCGCGACCGCCGCCGCGGCCACCGGGCGGGCCAGGGAGAGGACGACCGCCCCCGGCCGCACGGCGACCGCCCTCGTGCCCAGCCCCAGGAGCATCAGCACGGCGGCGGTGCTGATGCCCAGGGCGTTGGCCGCCGCGATGCCGTCGACGCCGTACGGACCGGTCAGGAGGAGTCCGGCGCCCGTGGTGACCAGGAGTCCGGCGCCCATGGCGCCGAGCGGGTACCAGGTCGGCCGGCCCGCCGAGAAGAACGGCCGGCACAGGGCGCCGACCAGCGTGTGGCCCAGCAGGCCGAACGCGTAGACCCGCATCACACCCGCGGTGGCGGCCGTGTCGGCGGCGTCGAAGGCACCGCGCTGGAAGAGGACTTCGACGATCTGCGGCGCGCAGCCGAGCACCGCCGCCGTGCCGAGCAGCACCACCGTCCCGGCGAGGGCGAGATCGCGCTCGACCCGGTGCCTGGCGCCCTCCCGGTCCCCGGCCGCCATGGCCCGCGCGACGACCGGGAAGGTCACCGTGCAGATCATCATGGACAGCACCATCGGCAGCTGGGCCACCTTCTGCGCGTAGTTGAGGTGGGAGATCGCCCCGTCCGGCAGGGACGAGGCGAGGAAACGCTCGACGAAGACCTGCGACTGACGGCTCACCACGAACAGGACGACCGGCGCCAGGACCGTCGCGCCGAGCAGGGCCGGACCCGGCCCCCGCGCCCCCCGCTTCCCGCCGCGCCCCGGCACCAGCCGCACGAACGTGGGCAGCAGGGTGAGGATCATCAGCAGGCTTCCGGCCGCGACCCCCGCCGCGGCCGCCCGGACGCCCCATACGGAGTGCAGGGCCAGGGTCACGCCGATGATGCCGGCGTTGTACGCGATGTAGACGCCGGCGGGTGCCAGGAACCTGCCGTGCGCCCGCAGCGCCGCGCTGAAGTACCCGGTGATGCCGAAGGTGAACACCGTGACCGCCGTCAGACGCGTGCAGTCCACCGCCAGCCGGGGATCGTCCAGCCCGGGTGCCAGGACGCCGACGGCCCACGGGGCGCCCCAGACCAGCAGCCCGCCCGCGCACGCCAGTGCGGCGGACAGCCGGGGGAGGGTGTCCGCCACCAGGGCACGGACGGGGTCCGGGGTCCGGTCGCCGGCCGCACGCCGGGTCAGTGCCAGGCTGAACGCCGGTACGAGCAGCAGTGCCATACCGTCCTCGATCAGCAGCGTCGCGGCCATCTCCGGCACCGTCCACGCGATCAGGAACGCGTCGCTGGCGTGACTGGCGCCGAAGAGCCGGGCGATGGCCTGGTCGCGGACGAGCCCCAGCAGCGCGGCGATCACGGTCAGTCCCGCGGCGCCGCCCGCGGCGCGGACCAGGAAACGTCCCGGGCGCACCTCCGCACCCGCTGCGGACGTCCCGCCGACCGCCGTTCCCGCGGCCGGATCCGTGGCGGTCCCGCTCACGCGACGGCCGCCCTCTCCGGCTCGGCCAGCGCCCACCAGGCGGCGAGGCCGAGCACGATCCCGGTCAGGACGGTGGAGGGGCCGCCGATGTCCGCGTACAGGAAGTCGACCGCCTGCCAGGTCATCAGCCCGACGGCGGCGAGACCGCAGTCGACGGCCGCGGCTCCCCGGGCCCGCGCGAGCACCAGCCTGCGCACCCCGCCTGCCAGCAGGGCCGCCCAGGAGCCGACGAGCGCGGTGAAGCCGACGAGGCCCTGCTCACCGAGCACCAGCAGGTACATGTTGTGGGGGGAGAGCAGCGGCTGCCTGCGGAACTCCTGCCCGGCCCCGGCGGTGTCGCTCCCGGCGGAGAGCCCGATCGAGGCGTGCCCGTCCCGGTGCGCGGGGAAGCCCTTGAGGCCCACCCCGGCCGTCGGGTGCTCGCGCCACATGTCCGTCGCGGCGGCCCACATGGCGTACCGGTCGTTGACCGAGCGGTCGGGCGCGCTGGTCACCTCGGTGATGCTGGTGAGGCGCTGCGAGATCATCTCGGATCCGACACCGAAACCGCCGACCAGGACCACGCCCACCGCGGCCAGCACCGCCAGGGCCCGGACCGCCTGCCGGAGCCCGGTCAGCGCGATCACGGCGAGCGCCGCCGCGGCGGTGGCGATCCAGGCACCCCGGCTGAAGGACAGCGCGAGCGGGACCACCAGCAGGGCGGCGGTCACCGCGGCCCACGGCCTCAGCCGCCGAGGTGTGCCGGCGGGCGGGCGCAGTGCCCAGGCGGCGGCGACGACCAGGCCGAAGCCGACGACCGTCGCCATCCCCATCACGTCGCCCGGGCCGAACGTGCCGACCGCGCGGATGTCCTCCCCCATGTAGGAGGCGCCGGAGCCGGTGACGTACTGGTGCACACCCGTCGCGCCCTGGACGGCCGCCAGCACCACGAGCGCTCCTGCGACGGCCCGGAACCCCTGGGCGTCCCGGACCAGGAGGAGCACGGCGGCCGGTACGAGGACGAAGATCTGCAGGTACCGCACGAACCCGGGCAGTGCCGCCACCGGGTCGCCGGCGGTGACCGTGGCCAGCGCGAGGCCCACGGCCGGCAGGCCCAGCACCACCGCCGTGGCCGGGGAGAGGGGGCGGCGCCGCAGGAACAGCAGAAGGCCCGCGCACAGCAGGACGGCCGCACCCGAGACGAGATCGGCCGCCGGTACTCCGGCCACGGACCCGGCGATGACCGCGCCGTCGGGAGGCACGGACACGAGCAGGACCGTCGCGAGCAGCGGCAGCAGCGGCCACCGGTGGCCCCGGCGGCGGGACGGGGTCCCCTCCCGGGCGGTCGTGACGGCGGGCGCCGCGGCTACGGTGAGTGTCACGTTTCAGCTGCCTCCGAGCCGGAACACCGAGCCCGCCGTGCGCGCCAGCACGCACAGGTCCTGCCACAGCGACCACGTCTCGATGTACCGGTTGTCGAAGCGGGCGCGGTCCTCGATGGAGGTGTCGCCCCGCAGACCGTGGACCTGGGCCAGTCCCGTGATGCCGACGGGCATCCGGTGCCGGGCCCGGTAACCCGGGTGCATCCGGCTGAACTGCTTGACGAAGTAGGGCCGTTCGGGGCGGGGCCCGACCAGGCTCATGTCCCCGCGCACGACGTTCCACAGCTGCGGGAGCTCGTCGAGCGAGGTTCTGCGCAGCGTCCTGCCGACGCGGCTCATGCGCCGGTCCGACGAAACGTTCCATCGGGTGGCCGACTCGTGGGCGTCGGCCGGACGCAGGGTGCGGAACTTCAGCAGGGTGAACGGGCGCCCGTACCCGCCGATCCGCTCCTGACGGAAGATCACCCCCGGTCCGTCGCAGACGCGGACGGCGAGCGCGCAGACGGCCAGCAGCGGGGACGCCGCGACCAGGGCGGTCATGGCCAGGACCGCGTCCATGGCCCGCTTCACCCGCCGGGCCAGCGGGCGGCGCGGTGCGGCGCACAGCGAGTAGGCCGCGAAGCCCCACACGTGGTCGGGCCGGGGCGCGGTCCGGCAGTGCGCGACCGCTTCCCGATCGGTGATCAGCCACACCCGGCAGCCGTGCCGCGTGAACAGGGCGAACAGTTCCGCCCCTTCGGCCAGGGCCTCCGGCGGGACGGTGAAGACGGCGTGCCGGACCGAGTTCTGCACGACCGCGCGGCCGGCGTCCTGCACCGACCCGAGAACCGGCAGCGGTACCTCGCCCGGCGCCTCGTCCACCTCGGTGCCGGAACCCACCACCTGCCCGACCGGCCGCATCCCGTACCGCCGGTGCTCCTGAAGTACGGCGACGACCCGGTCGGCGAGGGGACCGTCGCCGACCACCAGGGTGGACTCCGGACCGCGTGCGGCCGACCAGCGCCTGCACCGGTGGACGACGGCGCGCGCCCCGCAGCCCGCCAGGGTCTGGAGCCCGGCCGCGCAGCCGAGTGCCGTCCACCCGGCGGCGTACCGCGGGTCGTACGCGGACAGCGCCTCGGCGACGACGTACCACTGCACGGCGGCCAGCCCGGCCAGCGCGGGCAGTTCCGCCAGCGCCGACGGCGAGAGCCCCATCCGGTACAGGCCCCGGAGGCCGTGCAGGAGCGACTGGACGGCCGCCTGGAGGAGGACGACGGCCGGCGGCCAGGGCCAGGGGGCCACCAGGACCACGGCCAGGCCCAGCGCGAGCGCGTCGGAGGTCATGAGGGCGGCAGGGGCCCGCCGTCGGGTGACGTGCCCGGCGGGCCGTGGGGCCGGAGCGTCCTGCCCGCTGCGGGGCGGGCGGATCGCGGACGCCACGCGCCGTACGGCGGTCGCCTGGGCGGCTCGGGGGACAGGTGCACTCTCCGTGGTCATCGCTCGGTGCGCTTCCTCGTCGTGGGGCGGGACTGGCCGACAAGTTCCTCGTAGAGGTTCAGTACCGCGCCGGCGGTCCTCGCGATGTCGAACACCGACCTGGTGCGGCCCTGCGCCGTGCGGCCCAGCTCCGCCCGCAGCGCGGGGTCGTTCAGCAGCGTGGTCAGCGCCGTCGCGAGGGACGCGGGGTCATCGGGCGGTACGAGGCAGTGGGGCAGGTGTCCGGGCGGCAGGCTCTCCCTGGCCCCGTCGACATCGGTCAGCAGGACCGGTGTGCCGCACGCCATGGCTTCGAGGGGCGCCAGGGCCATCCCCTCCCAGCGTGACGGCAGGACCAGCAGGTCCGCCGCGTGGATCCAGGGCCGCACATCCGTGCTGGCCCCCGCGAACAGCACACCGGGCGGGGCGTCGCGCCGCAGTTCGCCGCGCTGGGGCCCGTCGCCGACCAGGACCAGCCGCGCGTCGCCCACCGACGCCGTCCGCCAGGCCCGCAGCAACACGTCCTGGCCCTTCTGGCGGCTCAGACGGCCCACGCACACGGCGAGCGGAACGCCGTCCGGGACCCCACCGGGCACGGGGAGCGAGGCGCGGGCCGCCGCACGGCCGGCGGCGCCGGCGGGCCGGAAGCGGTGGAGGTCGACACCGTTGTGGATCACCGACCAGGGCGCCATGATGCCCGCGCGCCGGCCGGCCCCGCACTCGGACTCGCTGACGCACAGGATGCGGTCGCTCCAGCGCGCCCCGAACCGTTCCCAGGCGACGGCCAGTGCCGCGGCCCGGCCCTCGAGGGCCTCGAACGACCAGGCGTGCGGCTGGAACACCGTCGGCACCCGGCCGCGCACGGCCAGACGGCCGGCGAGCCCCGCCTTGGCACTGTGGGCGTGGACGACGTCGGGAGCGTACGCACGGACCAGACGGCTCGCGCTCGCGACCTCGCGGCCCAGGCGGGGGCCCGGGTCGCGTACCGCCGGCCAGGCACACACCCGGGCCCCGGCGGTGGAGGCCCCGGCCGCCAGCGGCCCGTCCGGCGGGCAGGCCACGACGGGACGCAGCCCCGCACGCACCTGCGCCGCGACGAGGTCGGTCACGACCCGGGCCACGCCCCCCTCCACCGGCTGGACCAGGTGAAGGACCGTCAGTCGTTCTTCGTCGGTGCAACTCTTCTGCAGCACGCACGGCTCTCTTTCACATGCCCCCGAAGAGCCGGTTCGGATATGCACCGGCGGTAAGGAAATGGTGGCGGAGATCGAGTGGGTAAAACCGAAATGCACTGTGACAGACCATGCGTGGGAAAACACGCAGACTCGCGCTCGTGTCCACATCGATTGCCTCCGGCCGGGCCCCCGGACACCGGTCGACCGAATGGTGCGGCGTGTCAGATGACCATGAACGCCCTGCTCCGCGACCGTGTCGCATGATGACCGTGCTGAGCGCCCCCGTTCCTGTCCCGCGAGTCCCGGATACGCCCGACGGTAATGTGCGGCAATTCCCGACGAGTTGGGCGGCCGAATTCCGGAAGGCCTTGTTCCGGGAGCCCGGTCGGCATTCCCCCGGCCGTGCCGTCCTCCCGCGCGCTTTCCGCGCGAACCGGCCAACCGCGTCGAAACGGGCCCGGGATCCGCCGTGCGCCGGATCTACTGCTGGTGGGCCGTGTACCCGGGGGAGCGGCCGAAAGGGCAGTATCGGGTACGGCCCGTGGAGATCGTCCCGCCCGGTGGCGGTCCGCGACGGCCGACGAGGACAGAGGAGAAACGATGGTTCACGAACGGGCCGGTCAGCCGGCGCAGCCCGGAGACCTGGTGGACGTGGCACGGCTGGTGACGGCCTATTACACCGTGCACCCCGACCCGGCCGAGCCCGGCCAGCGCGTGGCCTTCGGGACCTCGGGGCACCGTGGATCGGCACTCGCGGCGGCGTTCAACGAGGACCACATCGCCGCCACCACCCAGGCGATCTGCGACTACCGGGAGCGGCAGGGCACCGACGGGCCGCTGTTCCTCGGCGCCGACACCCACGCCCTGTCGGAGCCCGCCCGGATCACGGCCGTGGAGGTGCTGGCCGCCAACGGGGCCACCGTCCTGATCGACAGCGACGACGGCTACACGCCCACCCCGGCGGTGTCGCACGCGATCCTGACGTACAACCGGGACCGCACGGGCGGCCTCGCCGACGGCATCGTCGTCACGCCCTCGCACAACCCGCCCGCGGACGGCGGCTTCAAGTACAACCCGCCGCACGGCGGACCCGCCGGGTCGGACGCCACCTCCTGGATCCAGGACCGTGCCAACGCCCTGATCGAAGGCGGGCTGAAGGAGGTCCGGCGGATCCCCTACGCCCGCGCGCTCGCCGCCGGCACCACCGGGCGCCACGACTTCCTGACCGGCTACGTCGACGACCTCCCGGCCGTCCTCGACCTGGACGCCGTGCGCGACGCGGGGATCCGGATCGGCGCGGACCCCCTCGGCGGCGCGTCGGTCGCCTACTGGGGGCGGATCGCCGAGCGCCACCGGCTCGACCTCACGGTGGTCAACCCGCTCGCCGACCCCACCTGGCGCTTCATGACGCTGGACTGGGACGGGAAGATCCGGATGGACTGCTCGTCGCCGTACGCCATGGCCTCGCTGATCGAACGGCGCGACGCGTACACGATCGCCACCGGCAACGACGCCGACGCCGACCGGCACGGCATCGTCACTCCGGACGGCGGACTGATGAACCCCAACCACTACCTGGCGGTGGCGATCCGCTACCTCTACTCCCACCGGGAGGGCTGGCCGGCCGGCACCGGCATCGGGAAGACGCTGGTCTCCTCCTCCATGATCGACCGGGTCGCCGCGGATCTGGGGCGGCGGCTGGTCGAGGTCCCGGTGGGCTTCAAGTGGTTCGTCGACGGACTGTTCGGCGGCACGCTGGGCTTCGGCGGCGAGGAGTCGGCAGGAGCGTCCTTCCTGCGCCGCGACGGCCGGGTGTGGACCACGGACAAGGACGGCATCCTGCTCGCCCTGCTGGCCTCGGAGATCACGGCCGTCACCGGCTCCACCCCTTCCCAGCACTACGGCGAACTCACCGCCAGGTTCGGCGACCCCGCCTACGCCCGGGTCGACGCCCCGGCCACCCGCGAGCAGAAGGCGGTGCTGGCCCGGCTCTCGCCCGAGCAGGTCACGGCGGACACACTGGCCGGTGAGCCGATCACCGCGGTGCTCACCGAGGCGCCCGGGAACGGCGCCGCCATCGGCGGCCTCAAGGTCTGCACCGACAGCGCGTGGTTCGCGGCCCGCCCGTCCGGCACGGAGGACGTGTACAAGGTGTACGCCGAGAGCTTCCAGGGCGCCGGACACCTGGCCAGGGTCCAGGAAGAGGCCCGCGCCCTGGTCTCCGACGCGCTGGGCGCCACCGGCTGATCGGCCCGGCGGGCGGGCCCGGGCCCGTCCGCCCGGTCCGTACGCGTCCGGGGCGAGTGCTCACGCGTCGGGGACGGTGTGCTGGATCCGCTGGAGGAAGGCGGCGTTGTCGGGGGTCCTGCGGAGCTTGTCCAGCAACGTCTCCAGCATGGCCTGGGAGTCCCTCGACCGCAGAGCCCGCCTGAGTGCCCTGACGGCCGCCAACTCGACAGCGGGCAGCTGGAGTTCCTCGCGGCGGGTACCGGACGAGGTGATGTCGACCGCGGGGAAGACCCGGCGGTCCGCCAGCGCCCGGTCGAGGCGGAGCTCCATGTTCCCGGTGCTCTTGAGCTCCTCGAAGAAGTAGTCGTCGGCACGGGAGCCGGTCTCCACCAGCACGGTCGCCAGGATGGTGAGCGAACCGCCCTCCTCGGCGAGGCGGGCCGCGCCGAAGAGCTTCTTGGGGCCGATGAGGGCGGCCGAGTCCACGCCGCCGCTCAGGGTGCGGCCGCCGGACCCGGCGCTGTTGTTGTGCGCGCGGCAGAGCCGGGTGAGGGAGTCGAGGAGGATCACGACGTCCCGCCCCTGCTCGACCAGCCGCTTCGCGCGCTCGACGGCGAGGTCCGCGAGAGCGATGTGCTCCTTGGCGGGCCGGTCGAACGTCGAGGAGTACACCTCGCCCCGCACGGAACGGCGCATGTCCGTGACCTCTTCGGGGCGTTCGTCCAGGAGCACCACCATCAGGTGGCACTCGGGGTGGTTGACCGCGACCGACGCGGCGATCTGCTGGAGCAGCACGGTCTTGCCGGTCTTCGGCGGCGCGACGATCAGGCCGCGCTGCCCCTTGCCGACGGGTGAGACGAGGTCGATGATCCGCGGGGCGGGGCCGCCGCCGGGCCGCTCCAGGCGCAGCCGCTCCCCGGGATGCAGCGGAGTGAGGTCGCGGAAGTGCGGACGGCCCCGGAGTTCACGCGGGGTGCGGCCGTTGACGGACGCGACGGCGGACAGCGCGCGAGGACGCTCGCAGGTCCCCTCGACGACGTCGCCCTTGCGCAGGCCGTGCTGCCGGATCAGTGCGGGCGACACCTGGATGTCGCGGGAGGAGGGATGGCCGCCGTCGGTGCGCAGGACGCCGTGCCCGTTGTTCGTGGTGTCGAGGACACCTACGGTGCGGACGGGCTGATCCTGCCGGGTGACGGGGCGTTCGAGTGTGGTGGTCATGGTGTGTCCTTTCGCGGACATGGCGAATGAGAGGTCCGGCGAAGGCAAGGCGGCGGAAACACGCCTCGTACGACGGGCGAAGAAGCCCGGACCGGACGGAAGAAGTGGTGCGAGAAGCCGGGTGGCCTGCCTCGGAGGGCGGGCCCTACAGCGGGGGAGAAGCACCGGCGCCCTGATCGGGCGTTTCACGAGTGCTGTCGGCACCGTACCATGCCGTGGTGGTCAGGGGAAGAGGTCGCCGGCCGGACCCTTGTGGGGGCCGCGCTGCGGGTGCCCGCGACGCCCGCCGCTCGGCGGCGTGCCGTGCGACCGTGCGGCCACGTGCGGGGCTTTCGGAAGTCGCCGCACCGGTCCCCGCCACCGTCCCGGCGGCGTCCGGTGCCGGGCCTCTCCTTCACAGCGGAGGTCTGTGGTGCGTCCGTGGCGCGCCCACCGGCGCCGGGTCCGGGTCGCCGTCCTCCCACCGTCCGCCGGGCCGGGCTTTCCCCTGCCCCGCCCCGAGCGCGCCCTCACGGCGTCCGCCCGTGCCGGCCCGGGACATCGGGCCCGGACGGCCTGCTCGTACGGGCGGGGGTACACAGGTCCGTCCCGTCCTGGTCGGGACAGGCACCTGTCCCGACCGCCCCGCCACCCTCCCGCTCAACGGCGTCACGGTCCGCCCGGCGCCCCTGGTCCGAAGGCGCCCGTCCCGCCGTCCGTCCACGCGGCCACGGACGGGCGGGCCCGAGCGCCCCGGACGATGCCCGACCGGCCCCGTACACCTCGGCCCCTCCGGCTCCCGAAGGCGGCGCACCGGCCGGTCGTCCGGCGCGCGTTCAGCCGTCCCCGCGGAACGCCCGCAGGATCTGCTCGGCGGCCAGCGTGGCGGTCAACTCGCCTCCGCGCACCCGCTGTTCGACCTCCGGAGTGAGCGAACGCACCGCCGGGTGGCTGCGCAGGCCGTCCAGCAGCTCGTCGCGGACCATCGCCCACGTCCAGTCCACCTGCTGCTCGCGGCGCTTGGCCGCCAGCCGGCCCGTGGACTCCAGGAGCGTCCGGTGCTGTTCCAGCCGCTCCCACAGCGCGTCCAGGCCGGTCGACTCCCTGGCGCTGCACGTCATCACCGGGGGAGTCCACGCCGCGTCCACCGGGTGCATCAGCCGCAAAGCGCCCGCCAGTTCGCGCGCCGCCGCGCGGGCGTCGCGTTCGTGCGGGCCGTCGGCCTTGTTGACCGCGATGGCGTCGGCCAGCTCCAGGACCCCCTTCTTGATGCCCTGGAGCTGGTCACCGGTCCGGGCCAGGGTGAGCAGCAGGAAGGTGTCGACCATGTTGGCGACCGCCGTCTCGGACTGCCCCACCCCGACCGTCTCCACGAGCACCACGTCGTAGCCGGCCGCCTCCATGACCACGATGGACTCGCGGGTCGCCTTGGCCACCCCGCCGAGGGTCCCGGCGGTGGGGGAGGGGCGTACGAACGCCCGGGCGTCCACCGCCAGGCGTTCCATCCGGGTCTTGTCGCCCAGGATCGACCCGCCCGTACGGCTGGACGACGGGTCCACGGCCAGCACCGCGACCCGGTGGCCGAGGCCCGTCAACAGGGTGCCGAGCGCGTCGATGAACGTCGACTTCCCCACGCCCGGTACCCCGCTGACGCCGATGCGCCGGGCCCGCCCCGAGTGGGGCAGCAGCTCGCTCAGCAGCCGCTGCGCCAGCACCCGGTGATCGGGGCGGGCGGACTCGACGAGAGTGACGGCACGGGCCACGAAGGCCCGCTTCCCGTCGAGGACACCCTTGACGTACGCGTCGATGTCGATGTGCGGTGGCATCCGTCAGCGGCTCACAGCTCGTGGCCGAGCACGGCACCGAGCCGCGTGACCAGGTCGTGGGCGGCGTCCGGGATCACGGTGCCGGGCGGGAAGACCGCGGCGGCACCCGCCTCGTGCAGCGCGTCGACGTCCTGCGGCGGGATCACCCCGCCCACCACGATCATGATGTCCTCCCGGCCCTCCGCGGCCAGTTCCGCGCGCAGGGCGGGCACGAGCGTCAGATGCCCGGCGGCGAGCGAGGAGACACCCACGATGTGCACGTCCGCCTCGACCGCCTGCCGCGCGACCTCGCCCGGCGTCTGGAACAGCGGGCCGACATCGACGTCGAAGCCCAGGTCGGCGAAGGCCGTCGCGATCACCTTCTGGCCCCGGTCGTGTCCGTCCTGGCCCATCTTGGCGACCAGGATGCGCGGACGCCGTCCCTCCGCCGTCTCGAAGTCGTCGACCAGTGCGCGGGTGCGGTCCACGGACGCGGACTCTCCTGCCTCTTTGCGGTACACCCCGGAGATGGTACGGATCTGTCCCGCGTGCCTGCCGTACACCTTCTCCAGCGCGTCCGAGATCTCCCCGACCGTGGCCATCGCCCGCGCGGCGTCGACCGCCAGCGCCAGCAGATTGCCCTCCAGGCCGGGCCCGGGGTCCCTTCCCGCCGCGGCGGTCAGGGCCGCCAGCGCGGCCTGGCAGGCCGCCTCGTCGCGTTCCTCGCGCAGTCGGCGCAGCTTCTCGATCTGCTGGGCGCGCACCGACGAGTTGTCGACCTTGAGCACATCGATCTTCTCGTCGGTCTCCACCCGGTACTTGTTCACGCCGATGACCGGCTGGCGTCCGGCGTCGATCCGGGCCTGCGTACGGGCCGCGGCCTCCTCGATGCGGAGCTTCGGGATGCCCGCGTCGATGGCCGCGGCCATCCCGCCGGCCGCCTCGACCTCCTCGATGTGCTGCCAGGCCCGCGCCGCCAGGTCGTGGGTCAGCCGCTCCACGTACGCGCTGCCGCCCCACGGGTCGATGACCCGGCAGGTGCCGGACTCCTGCTGGAGCAGCAGCTGGGTGTTGCGGGCGATCCGCGCCGAGAAGTCCGTCGGGAGCGCGAGCGCCTCGTCGAGCGCGTTGGTGTGCAGCGACTGGGTGTGCCCCTGCGTCGCCGCCATCGCCTCCACACAGGTGCGCGTCACGTTGTTGAACACGTCCTGCGCGGTCAGGGACCAGCCGGACGTCTGCGAATGGGTGCGCAGCGAGAGGGACTTGGGGTTCTCCGGGCCGAACTCCCGCACCAGCTTCGCCCACAGCAGGCGGGCCGCCCGCAGCTTCGCGATCTCCATGAAGAAGTTCATGCCGATCGCCCAGAAGAACGAGAGACGCGGTGCGAACGCGTCCACGTCCAGTCCCGCGGCCTGCCCGGCCCGCAGGTACTCCACCCCGTCGGCCAGCGTGTACGCCAGCTCCAGGTCCGCCGTCGCGCCCGCCTCCTGGATGTGGTAGCCGGAGATCGAGATCGAGTTGTAGCGGGGCATCCTCTGCGACGTGAACGCGAAGATGTCGGAGATGATCCGCATCGAGGGAGCCGGCGGATAGATGTAGGTGTTGCGGACCATGAACTCCTTGAGGATGTCGTTCTGGATGGTCCCGGCCAGCTTCTCGGGCGCGACGCCCTGTTCCTCCGCGGCGACGATGTACAGGGCGAGTACGGGCAGCACCGCGCCGTTCATCGTCATGGACACCGACATCCGGTCCAGCGGGATGCCGTCGAAGAGCTGGCGCATGTCGTAGATCGAGTCGATCGCCACGCCCGCCATGCCCACGTCGCCCGTCACCCGGGGGTGGTCGCTGTCGTACCCGCGGTGCGTGGGCAGGTCGAAGGCGATGGACAGGCCCTTCTGACCGGCCGCCAGGTTGCGCCGGTAGAACGCGTTGGACTCCTCCGCCGTGGAGAACCCGGCGTACTGGCGGATCGTCCAGGGCTGGTTGACGTACATCGTCGGGTACGGACCGCGCAGGTACGGCGCGATGCCGGGGTAGGTCCCGAGGGAGTCGAGCCCCTCCAGATCCCGTCCTGTGTACAGCGGTTTGACCTCGATGCCCTCCGGGGTCTCCCAGAGCAGCTCGTCCTCGGACCGGCCCGACGCCTCCTTCACGGCGCTGCGCCACCGCTCCTCGGGGACCGGTGAGGACGGTTCGCCGGTGGCCGCGATGCCGGAGAAGTCCGGTACGGGGCTCGCGGGGGACGTGGTGGTCCCGGGGTTCTGCATCACGCCACTCCCATGCGGTCGAGTTCGGAGGAGAGGACGGCGACCACGTCGCAGCCCGCGAAGACGTGCACGTCGGCGCCGGCGTACCCGCCCGGCCGCCCGGCCAGGAAGATCCGCTCGGCTCCGGCGGCCCTCAGCGCGGTGGCGACGTCGTCGGCCTGTCCGGCGTAGAGGTCGTCAGACGAGCACAGGCACGCGATGCGCGCTCCGCTCGCGGCGAAGGCCGCGGCGGCGGTCGACGCGTCCACGGAAACCGGGTCGTGGACGGGCTGGATGCCGCCCGACAGGAAGAGGTTCGCCGCGAAGGAGGCCCGAGCCGTGTGCACCGAGGCGGGCCCCAGAGCGGCGACGAACACCTTCGGACGACCGCCGGTGGCCGCGAGGTACGCGTCCGACCTGGCCCGCAGCGCCTCGAACGCCTCGTCGCGCCGGACCTTGGGCAGCCCGCCGTCCGACGGTGCGGCGGGCGCCGGTTCGCGCTCCACCGGCCGCTCGTCGAGAGCGGGGAACTCACTGACACCCGTGACCGGCTCCCTGCGCCGCGCCAGGTCCCGGCTCCGCTGGGCCCAGGTGGCCGCGAGCCGCTCCTGGACCATGCCGGACCGCAGGGCGGCGGCCTGGCCGCCGGCGCGTTCGACCTCCTGGAAGAACGCCCAGGACGCCGCCGCCAGTTCGTCGGTCAGCCGCTCGACGTACCAGGACCCTCCCGCCGGGTCCGTCACCCGGGCCAGGTGCGACTCCTCCACCAGGATCGTCGAGGTGTTGCGGGCGATCCGCCGGGCGAACGGGTCGGGCAGACCCAGTGCGTGATCGAACGGGAGGACGGTGAGCGACTCGGCTCCGCCGACACCCGCGCCCAGACAGGCCAGCGTCGTCCGCAGCATGTTCACCCAGGGGTCACGACGCGTCATCATCACCGACGAGGTCACGGCGTGCTGCCGCTGCGCCCCGGCGTCCGGTGCTCCGCAGACCTCGGCGACACGGGCCCACAGCCGCCGGGCCGCGCGCAGCTTCGCGATCGTCAGGAACTGGTCGGCCGTCGCCGCGTAGCGGAACTCCAGCTGGCCGCAGGCCTCCTCGACGGAGAGCCCGGCGGCCGTCAGGGCCCGCAGGTAGGCGACACCGGTCGCCAGGGACAGCCCCAGCTCCTGCGCGGCCGATCCGCCGGCCTCGTGGTAGGGCAGCGCGTCCACGGCCAGGGAGCGGAGCCCCGGGTAGCTTCCGGAGCACAGCCGCGCCCAGTGGACGGCGCCGGTCAGGTCCGGCTCCCCGCCCGTACGGGCCGCCTGTCCGAGCGGGTCCACCCCGAGGCTGCCGCGTGCGGCCTCCTTCGGGACCCCCCTGGTCTCGTGGAGTCCGAGCAGTTCGCGGACGGCGGGGCCGGGATCGGTCCCCGCGTCCAGCGCGAGGGGCGCCAGGTCGAGGTGGACACCCTCCAGGGCGCGGGCGAGGCCGGAGACCGGTACGCCACCGGGTCCGCCCACGGCGAGCCAGAGCGACGTGACGCCGTTCTCCAGATCGCCGAGCACAGCCTCGTTCAGGGCCACGGGGTCGGCCAGTTCGTGACGCTGGCGCACGTCCCAGCCGTCCGTGGTGCTGCCCGTGGCCCTGCTGCCCCGGGTGAAGGGCGCGAACCCGGGCAGCCCGGGGTCCGGTGAGACATCGGCGGACGTGTACAGAGGGCGGGCGGTGAGCCCGTCCCCGAGCGCGGTGGACAGCGCTTCCTCGGCCGCCGCGCCCGTGACGTCCTTGCCCGACCTGCGCAGTACGCCTTCCACAAGGCTCTGCCACTGGTCGTGGGAAGGGTCGGGGAACTCGGTGGCCGGAGAAAGCCCGTCAGCAGGCAGGACCGTCATGTTCAGATGCTAGGTCAGCACTCTTGAGAGCAGCAGGGCCACCGGCTGTGACCTTGCACTCTCCGGAATGCTCGGGAACCTCCCGGTTGGGCGGCCTTGTCCACGGCGTGTGCGGAGGTGAAGCCCGGCGCGCGGCAGAAGGGTTGGCGCCGGGCTCCGCCGCCCGCTCAGGCCCCGACGTAGGCCGCGAGATGTTCGCCGGTGAGGGTCGGACGTCCGGCGACGAGGTCCGCGGGGGTGCCCTCGAAGACGACACGGCCCCCGTCGTGGCCCGCGCCGGGTCCCAGGTCGATGATCCAGTCGGCGTGCGCCATGACCGCCTGGTGGTGCTCGACGACGATGACCGACTTGCCGGAGTCGACGAGCCGGTCGAGCAGGTCCAGCAACTGGCGCACGTCGGCGAGGTGGAGACCGGCGGTCGGTTCGTCGAGCACGTAGACGCCGCCCTTCTCCGCCATGTGCGTCGCCAGCTTCAGCCGCTGCCGCTCGCCGCCGGACAGGGTGGTGAGCGGCTGGCCGAGAGTCAGATAGCCGAGCCCCACGTCGGCGAGCCGGGCCAGCACGCGCTGCGCGGCCGGCGTACGCGCCTCGCCGGTGCCGAAGAACTCCGCGGCCTCGTCCACCGACATCCCGAGCACCTCACTGATGTCACGGCCGCCGAAACGGTACTCCAGCACCGCCGGCTGGAACCGCTTGCCCTCGCACTCCTCGCACGTCGTGGCCACGCCGGCCATCATCGCCAGATCGGTGTAGACGACACCGGCGCCGTTGCAGGTGGGGCAGGCCCCCTCGGAGTTGGCGCTGAACAGCGCGGGTTTCACCCCGTTGGCCTTCGCGAACGCCTTGCGGATCGGGTCGAGCAGCCCGGTGTACGTCGCCGGGTTGCTGCGCCGTGAGCCGCGGATCGCGCCCTGGTCGACCGAGACGACGTTCTCGCCGGCCGGGATCGACCCGTGCACGAGGGAGCTCTTGCCCGAGCCCGCGACGCCCGTGACGACGGTCAGCACCCCGAGCGGCACGTCGACATCCACGTCGCGCAGGTTGTGCGTCCTCGCGCCCCGGATCTCCAGAACCCCGGTGGGCTCGCGGACCTCCGCCTTGAGGGCGGCGCGGTCGTCGAAATGACGGCCGGTGACGGTGCCGCCCGCCCGCAGCCCCTCGACGGTGCCCTCGAAGCAGACGGTGCCGCCCGCCGTACCCGCGCCGGGGCCGAGGTCGACGACGTGGTCGGCGATCACGATCGTCTCCGGCTTGTGCTCCACGACGAGCACCGTGTTGCCCTTGTCCCTCAGCCGCAGCAGCAGGCCGTTCATCCGCTGGATGTCGTGCGGGTGCAGACCGATGGTCGGCTCGTCGAAGACGTAGGTGACGTCGGTCAGCGAGGAACCGAGGTGGCGGATCATCTTGACGCGCTGCGCCTCGCCGCCGGAGAGCGTGCCCGCCGGACGGTCGAGCGAGAGGTAGCCGAGGCCGATCTCGACGAAGGAGTCGAGGGAGTGGCGCAGCGCCGTGAGCAGCGGTGCCACCGACGGCTCGTCGAGCCCCCGGATCCACGCCGCCAGATCGCTGATCTGCATCGCGCAGGCGTCGGCGATGCTGATCCGCCCGATCCTCGACGACCGGGCGCCCTCGCTGAGCCGGGTGCCGTCGCACTCGGGGCAGGTGGTGAAGGTGACCGCCCGCTCCACGAACGCCCTGATGTGCGGCTGCATCGCCTCCTTGTCCTTGGACAGGAACGACTTCTGGATCTTGGGGATCAGCCCCTCGTAGGTGAGGTTCACGCCCTCGACCTTGACCTTGGTCGGTTCCCGGTGGAGGAAGTCCTGCATCTCCCGCTTCGTGAACCGGTTGATCGGCTTGTCCGGGTCGAGGAACCCGGACTCGGCGTAGACCCGCACGGTCCAGAAGCTGTCCGACTTCCAGCCGGGGATGGTGAACGCGCCCTCGGCGAGGGACTTGGAGTCGTCGTAGAGCTGGGTGAGGTCGATGTCGGAGACCGTGCCCCGGCCCTCGCAGCGCGGGCACATGCCGCCCGTGCGGCTGAAGGTCGCCTTCACCGCCTTCTTGTTGCCGCGCTCCACGGTGATCGCCCCGCTCGCCCGGACCGAGGGCACGTTGAACGCGTACGCGCCGGGCGGGCCGATGTGCGGTTCGCCGAGGCGGGAGAAGAGGATGCGCAGCATCGCGTTGGCGTCGGTGACGGTGCCGACGGTGGACCGCGGGTCGGCGCCCAGCCGCTGCTGGTCGACGATGATCGCCGTCGTCAGTCCTTCGAGCACGTCGACCTCGGGGCGGGCCGGGGTCGGCATGAAGCCCTGGACGAAGGCGCTGTAGGTCTCGTTGATCATCCGCTGCGACTCGGCGGCGATGGTGCTGAACACCAGTGAGCTCTTGCCCGAGCCCGAGACACCCGTGAACACGGTCAGTCGCCGCTTCGGGATCTCGACGCTGACGTCCTTGAGATTGTTGACGCGCGCGCCGTGCACGCGGATCAGGTCGTGACTGTCGGAAGCGGGCGGCTCGGGCGCCCGCGTGTCCGTTCTCGTGGCCATGCCGGTCATGTCTCCATCTGTTGCGCGGCGCCGCCCAAGCGGTCGCCGTCGGCGTCGCCCGGGGGCGGCGCGGCGGGGTCGTCGTCTTTCGGGGCGGAGTCAGCGGAGCGGCCGGCTGAAGCGCAGCATGTTGCCCGACGGGTCGCGGAAGGCGCAGTCGCGGACGCCGTAGGGCTGGTCGACCGGTTCCTGGAGCACCTCGCCGCCCGCCGCCCGGATGTGCTCGAAGGTGGCGTCGCAGTCGTCGGTGCCGAAGACGACACCGCGCAGCAGGCCCTTGGCCAGCAGCTCCGCCATGATCGCCCGGTCGGCGGGGGAGGCCTTCGGGTCCGCGAGCGGCGGTTCGAGGACGATCTCCACACCGGGCTGCGAGGGCGATCCGACGGTCACCCAGCGCATGCCCTCGAACCCGACGTCGTTCAGCACCTCCAGGCCCAGCACGTCCCGGTAGAAGGCGAGCGCCCTGTCGTGGTCGTCGACGGCGATGAAACACTGCGAAAGCCTGATCTCCATACGGACGACGCTACGGGCGGCGGGGGGCTTTCGCTTCTCCATTCCTGACCGGTCGTGTGCGGATCCGCGCGACGCGGTGCGGGGTGGCGGTGCCCGCGTCATGGCGGCGGGTCCGGCGGGCGCTCGGGCTCACCCCCGGGCCCGGCGGACGGAGAGCCGAAAGGCCCGGCGGACGGAGAGCCGAAGGGCCCCGGCGACGGGCGGCCGGCCACGGGGCGGGCCTCCCGTCACCGGGAGGTCACCCCGCCGCGGCAGGGACTGCGCCCGCTCGCCCGCCGCGGCATCGGGCAGCCGTACGGAGTCCCACCGAACGCGCAGGGGAGAGCCCCGCGGAAAACGGTACGGGGACAGGAGGGCCGCCCGCGCGGGGGCCCGGACGCCCGGCGGCTCCGCGTGGTCACGGCCCATCCGGTCGCGGGCCCGGCGCAGCCGGACGAGATCGTCCGGCGTCCCGTGCCGCCGAGCGCCGACGGGAGGGGGCGGCCGTGGGGCGCACGGCCGGTATGACCCGACATGTCAGTCATTTTCCCAGTGCGTCACCGATCGCCCGAAGTTAAGCTGCTGTCGATCCAGAACCGCAGGGGAAGGACGCATCGTGGCCGTGGGACCCGTGGAGTACCTCGTCGTCACCTTTCCCGGCGGACGCTTCGCCGACGTGATCGCGCCGGTACTGGCCGACGCCGTCGCGTCCGAGGCGGTACGCATCCTTGACCTGGCCTTCGCCCGCAAGGCCCCGGGCGGCGTCGTCGAGCGGATCGAGCTGCGCGAGATGGACCCCCAGGGGCTCGTCCCGTTCGAGCCGCCGGGCGACCGCCCTGCCGGGCTGCCGCAGATCACCGACCTCGATGTCCTCGGGAGCCTGCCCGAGGACAGCTCCGCGGCCCTGATCGTCTGGGAGGACCTCTGGTCGGTGCCTCTCACCCGGGCGGTCGAGGCGGCCGGAGGCCGGCTCCTGGCGCACGAGCGCGTGCCGGCGGACGGCGGGGACGACGTCATCACCCTGCTCGAAAGGCTCGCCGAGCTGCGGCAGCGGGGCGATCTCACCGACGAGGAGTTCTCGGCGCAGAAGACCAGGATCCTCGCCGACTGACCCCCGCCGGCCCGCGCTCCGGTACCTCACGTTCCCTTTGTCGATATTCGCACGCCGTGCGACGTTGATTCCGACCTGCAGTCTGTCGGGAAAGAGGCAGTTCATCGTGCAGACCGCCCGGGCCGTCCCCGCATCGACCGTCGTCAACCTGCGCGATCTGGGCGGTATCGCCCTGGGGCGCCACCGCCGCCTGCGCCAGGGAATCCTCCTGCGCTCGGGCCAGCTGAGCGATTTCGACGCGGAACACGACATGGCGGTGGCCGCGCTCGGCATCCGCACCGTCGTCGATCTGCGCACCGCTGACGAACGCCGGTGGGCTCCGGACCGGCTTCCGGCCGGCGCGAGGCTCTTCGTGGCCGACGTCCTCGGCGACAACCCGGGTGTCGCGCCGGCGCGGCTCAAGGCGCTGCTCGGTGACCCGGACGGAGCAGCGGGCCTGCTCGGCGGCGGAAGGGCGGAGGAACTGTTCGCCCAGACCTACCGGAAGATGGTCCTCTCGCCGGGTGCGGCGGCCGCCTACCGGGCGTTCCTCGACACCGTCGCGGATCCACGGGCGAGACCGCTGCTCTTCCACTGCGCGACCGGCAAGGACAGGACCGGCTGGGCCACCGCGCTGCTGCTGATGATGGCGGGCGCCTCGCGTGAGGTCGTACGCGCCGAGTTCCTCGCCGTGAACCTGGCGGTACGCGCCGCCTTCGGCCCCGCGGTACGCCGCTTCCTCGACGCGGGCGGCGACCCGGACATCGCTTCCGCGGTCGTCGAGGCCAGGCCCCGGTACCTCGAGGCGGCGCTGGACGCGATGGACGAGCGCTGGGGCGGGCTCGACGGCTATCTGAGCAAGGCGCTGCGCCTTCCCGCCGCGGTGGCCGAACGGCTGCGCGCCGACCTGGCCGTCCCCGCCTGACACGGGCCCCCGACGCGGGCCGGCCCGGGACCGCGTCGGATGACGGGGTCCCGGGCCGGCGGGCGTCGGCGCCGCTCAGATCCTCAGCAGCTGTTCGCTGAGGTCGCGGTAGCGCTGGAGCGCCACACGGAGCTCCTCCGTCTGGGCCTCGGTGTCCTGCTCCTGCCAGCTCGCGCGCAGGTCGCGCCTGCGGTCCGCGAGGGCCTGGGTCAGGCCCGAGACGATCTCGTCGAAGGTGCTGTCCGCCTCCTCGACGGCCCGGCGGGGGCTCTCGACGAAGTCGGTGACCGCCTGCTGCATGCGCTGCGACAGCTTGTCGTGGTCGTCCCCCGCGATCAGGGACCGGTCGGAGCCGGCGGTCTCGTGGTGACCGCCGGTCCGCTCGGCCCTCGGTGCGTCGGGAGCCGTCCGCGGGGCCGGCGGAACGCCGACGTCGTCGAGGTCCCCGCCCCTTCGCCCGATGCGTCCGCCGTCCCGGGGCGCCGTGGCGGGCGCCGCTTCCCGTGCCCCGTCCGGGACGCCTGCCGGTGCCGTCCCGGGCGGGGTCACCGGGGTGCCGGCGTGCCCGGGCTCCGTGACGGGGATCTGCTCTGTCCTGTGCTCGGTACGGTCGGTCATGCTGCTGCACTGCCTTTCGCCTCGTGCCGGTCCGTCCGGGCCGGCTCGTCCGGTGCGTCCGCGAGAAGTACGTCGAAGAGCGCCCGTGACTCGATCAGGGCCTTCCGCATCTCCTCCGTGCCGCCCTGGCCGCGTACGGCCGTGTGCACCCTGCGGTAGCCGTCGACCTGCTCGGCGTGATGGACCGAGAGGGCCGCCGTCTGCTCCTCGAAGCTGTCGCCGTCCGGGAAGCCCCGGTCACGCGCCAGCTGCGCCAGGAGGGCGTCGGCCTCGACGACCGCGTCCCTGGGGGAGTCGATGAACTGTTCCTGCACCTCGGCCCAGCGGCGGGCGTACGCCTCGCGGGCCTCCGGCCGCAGGGGCCGCTCGGAGAGGGAGCCGTGCAGCTTCACACGCTCGGAGAGCTCGTGCTCGGCCGCCTTGGTGTCCCCGTCGTGACGGGCGACCGTGCGGTCGTACTCGGGTCCGAAGCGGCGCCGCAGCCCGCGTCCGCCGGTGCCCCGGCCCCGGACGAGGAGGAAGGCGAGCGCTGCGACCAGGACGACGGCAACGATGATCACCACGGTCGTCATGGCCGACGCTCCCGTCGGCTCGCGGTCGGTGCGTCGTGCTGTTTCACTCTCGTCAACCCCTTCCGGTTCGGGCCCGGTTCGGTGTATGGGCCGGGCTGTGTGCAACAGGCGTGTTACCCCCTGGGAGCCGTTCATGCCGGAAAGGCTCCCGGTATCGTGGAGGGCACCGACCCGAGAGGTGCCCGGCCGGACGCGGTGGCGCGGGGCACGCGGTGCGAGAGGGGAACGCGGTGACCGAGCGCAAACCAGCGGGGATCAGCTTCGAGACGTGGGTGGACCGGCAGATCCGCGAGGCCGAGGAGCGGGGCGCCTTCGCCGACCTGCCGGGCGCGGGAAAGCCGATTCCCGGACTCGACCGGCCCTACGACGCGATGTGGTGGGTCAAGGCCAAGATGGAGCGCGAGGGCCTGTCGGCGCTGCCGCCCTCGCTGGCGCTGCGGAAGGCGGCCGAGGACGCCAGGGACGAGGCTTCCCGCGCGGGCTCGGAGCGGGAGGTGCGGCGCGTCCTGACCGAGATGAACGACAGGATCCGCGAGGCCCTGGCCAGGCCGCCCGAGGGGCCCCCGCTCAACCTCGGACCGTTCGACGTCGACGCCGCGGTGGCCGAGTGGAAGGCCGCGCGGCCGGCGCGCTGAAGGAGCCCCGAGGACGGTGCCCGGCCTCCCGCGCCCGGAGCACGCCCCGCCGTGCGCGATACTCGGCTCATGGGAGCGAGCGTCACGGACCGTCGCGACGGGATCCGGATCAGGCGGGCCGTCGCACGCGACGCCAGGCGGCTGACCCGCCTGGTCACCCGGTCGCGCGCCTACGAGGGCCCGTACGCGCCCATGGTCGCCGGGTACAAGGTCGGTCCGGACTACATCGAGGCGCACGCCGTCCACGTGGCCGTGGACGGCGACGGCCGGGTGCTCGGCTTCTACGCGTTGATCACCTCCCCGCCGGAGCTCGACCTGATGTTCGTCGCGGACGACGCCCAGGGACGGGGCATCGGCCGCCTCCTCGTCGCCCACCTGCGCGACGAGGCACGCCGCGCCGGCCTCGGGGCCGTACGCGTGGTCGCGCACCCGCCCGCCGAGGGGTTCTACCGCCGTGTGGGCGCCGAACGCACCGGCACCGTCGCCGCCCGTCCGCCCGCCGTCATGTGGGACCGGCCCGAACTGCTGCTCACGGTCGACGGCGGCCCGTGAGCGCGGCCGGCCCGGCCGGATCCCTGATCACGGCCGGGCCGCCTCACCCGTGTCCGGGTGCCGCTACGACCAGCCGCCGTACGGACGGGTGATGATTTCCAGACCGTGACCGCTGGGATCGGGGAAGTACACCCCGCGCCCGCCGTCGTTGTGGTTGATCTCGCCGGGGTGCTTCCGGTGAGGATCGGCGTAGTACGCGATCCCCCGCTCCTTGATCCGGCCGAAAGCCGTGTCGAACTCCGCCTCCGGGACGAGGAACGCGTAGTGCTGCACGGTGATCGACCCGGCGGGAACGGTCGCGAAGTCCAGCGTCACGCCGTTCGCGAGGACGACCGGGATGAACGGGCCCCACTCGGTTCCGACGGTGAGACCCAGGATGTGCGCCAGGAACTCCGCGGACTCGCGGTTGTCCCGGCTGTGAACGATGGTGTGATTCAGCTCGACCGACACGGTGGAATGCCTCCAACAGGCATCTCACGGGCTACCTCCACGCCTCACCCGGACGGTGACCGACGCGCGATGCCGTACGTCGAGCCTAGGCGAGTCGTCGCGGTGCGTCGAGGTGCTGCCCTCGGCCGGCGCCCACCGGAGCACGGACCAGCCGCCCTCCCGGTCGGCCGGAGTGACGCGTTCCGCCGCCGCTGCCACCATGGTGAGCACCGGCGGGCCGCTGTCCCGCGACCGCCCGGACCGAAGGGGCCCCGGATTCGCGAGGGCCCCGCGGGGAACCAGTACCACCTCTGCGAGGTGGGGAGGCATCGATGGGACGGATACCGGCGGGCGGCGGCGGGACCGGGAGGGACGAGCCCGGCACGAACCCGTTCAGCGGACGGCGGGAGACCGAGGAGGAGCGGGCGGACCGGCAGTGGGGCGACCTGCTCCAGGAACTCCGGGTCGCCCAGACCGGTGTCCAGATCCTGTTCGGCTTCCTGCTCGCGGTGGTCTTCCAGCCGCGCTTCGCCGATCTGTCCACCGCCGACCGGAACATCTACGTCGTGACCGTGATGCTGGGGTCGGCGACGGCGGCCGCGCTGATCGGCCCCGTGTCGTACCACCGGCTGCTCACCGGCCGCCGGATGAAACCGCAGACGGTCCTCTGGGCCTCACGCCTGACGAAGCTGGGGCTCGGCCTGCTCTTCTGCACGATGTGCAGCGCCCTGCTGCTCATCCTGAGGGTGGCGCTCCACAATGCCGCGGCACTGTGGCTGGTGGGCGGAATGGCCCTGTGGTTCCTGGTCTGCTGGTTCGTGTTCCCGCTGTGGGCCATCGCCAGGGACGGCGGCCGGCGGCCCGCCGGTGGGGGAGGGGCCCCGGACGCCGAGGACCCGGGACCGCGTCCCTGACCTCGTCAGGCCTCGTCCACGTCGGCCGGACCGCGTACGTCCGTCACGGTGAAGAGCCCGCCGTCCGGGTCCCGCAGCGTCGCCTCGCTGCCGTGCCGCACGTCGCGCCGTTCCATCACGGTCCCGCCGTTGCGCTCCGCGGCGCGGACCGTCGCGTCCACGTCGGGCACCGGGAACTGCACCTGCCAGTGCGGGCGCACCTGGGGGTCGGGTGCGGCCTCCACCGCACCGGAGCTGATCCGTGCCAGGGGGCGCCCGTTGCAGCGTACGAGCACCTCCTCCTTCACGTACGCCACCTCGCAGCCCCCGGGCTCCCCGCTCTCCCAGCCGAGGACCTCGCCGTAGAAGATCGCGGCGTCGAAGGCGTCCCTGGTGCGCAGCCGGAGCCAGGCGTGCGCCCGGTTCCCGGACGGCGCGAGGGTGGCCGCGCGTCCGGTCCACTCCCAGGCGCCGAAGGACGCGCCGTCCCGGTCGGCGGCCAGGACCGCGCGGCCCTGCCCGACGGTCAGCGGCCCCACCGCCACGGTCCCGCTGCGCTCGCGGATCCGGGCGGAGACGATGTCGGCGTCCCGCACCGAGAAGTACGGCATCCAGGCGACGGCCACCTGGTAGGCGGACGCGACCGCCCCGATGCCCGCCACGGGCACCCCGCCGGAACGCGCCATCACGAAGTCCCTGCCCAGCGGCCCCGGGCGGAACGTCCAGCCGAGAACGGCACCGTAGAAGAGCTGCGCGTCCGCCAGGTCGCGGGTCACCAGGTGGACCCAGCACGGGGCGCTCGCACCGCTGAGCACCGCCGGTTCCGGCGCGGTCCGCGGATCACCAGGAGTCATGGTCCACTGCCCTATCGGTTCTGCGGCATGACTTCTTCGGTGCCGCGCGGCCAGCACCAGCCTCATGCGCCGCGGCGACTCCCGCAACACGCGGCGCGGCGGCCGCGCCGGAGCGCGGCCGCCGGGGAGGCCTGTTCACACCGCGTGCCACCGGGCGGGGCCCGGACCCGTGAAGGGTCCCGTCCGGCTCCGGTGGCACGGCCGTCAGTCGCGCGGGCGCTCGGTGTCGGGCGGGATCACCTCGTTGCCGTGGTCGCCGAGCTCGTACGGCGAAAGGGCCCGGCCGTCCTCGGGAAAGCTGTCCGAGCCGTGCTTGTCGCTCTCCAGGATCTCCGTACGGTGATCAGGCCGGTGCGGCTGCTCCTCGGGGCGGGGCGGCGGGGATTCCCTGTCCCGGCGCCGCATGCCCCACCAGAAGGCGCCGATCAGGAGAATCACCACGGCCAGCCCCACGATGCCCAGGAGCACGCCCACCGCGCCCCGGCCGTCGGCGAGGGTGGCGGCGAGCGTGCCGCTTGCTCCGTTCGTTACGTCCATGCATGGCGCATACCCCGGGGAACCGAGCGCAGACAGCCATTGACATGAATTCATGTTTTATGGCGATGTCACGGTAAATGTGTTTCATATGGTTCAAATCGGCTACACGATGATGACCGAGCAAGCGGGTCCCAGGGCCCTCGTCGAGGACGTGGTCGCGGCGGAGGCGGCCGGTTTCGACTTCTCCGTCAGCTCCGACCACTACTTCCCCTGGCTGGCGTCCCAGGGACACGCGCCCTACGCCTGGTCCGTCCTGGGAGCGGCGGCGCAGGCCACGTCCAGCATCCCGCTGATGACCTACGTGACCTGCCCGACGACCCGCTACCACCCGGCGGTCGTCGCACAGAAGGCGGCGACGCTCCAACTGCTCGCCGAGGGCCGCTTCCGGCTCGGCCTGGGATCCGGTGAGAGCCTCAACGAACACGTCGTCGGCGCCGGCTGGCCCTCCCCCCACGTCCGACTGGAGAAGCTCGAGGAGGCCGTCCACATCATCCGCGCGCTCCTGGACGGCGGCCACGTCACCCACCACGGCACCCATTTCGACGTGGAGAACGCCAAGGTGTGGGACCTGCCCGAGCAGCCCGTCCCCCTCGGCATCGCGGTGTCCGGGGAACGGTCCTGCGCACTCGCGGGCAGGCTGGGCGACCTGGTCATCGCGACGGAGCCCAAGGAGGAGCTGCTCGGCGCGTTCGACCGGCACGGCGGGGCGGGGAAGCCCCGGGTGGGCCAGGTGCCCGTCTGCTACGACACCGACCGGGACGCCGCTGTCGCCCGCGCCCACGACCAGTTCCGCTGGTCGTTGGGCGGCTGGAAGGTCAACTCGGAACTGCCGGGACCCGACGCGTTCGACCAGGCGACCCGCTTCGTCCGCGAGGAGGACATCGCCGGATCGATCCCGTGCGGACCGGACGTCGAGGCGTTCGTCGAGGCCGTGCGCCCCTACAGCGAGGCCGGATTCACCGAGGTGGCCCTCGTCCAGATCGGCGGGGCCCACCAGCGGCCCTTCATCGAATGGGCCCGCAGCACGCTCCTGCCGGCGCTGCGCGAGCTGTAGGCGGCGGCCCGCCCCCGGCGGGGGCAGGCCGCACGTTCCCGCCGCCCACCGGGCCGGTGATCCCTCGCGCCCGCCCGTCCGGGCCGTCGCTCGTGTCGCCGACAGGGAGCCGGGGGGTGAGCCTGGAACCAGTACGACGGTGTGCGGAAGCGCGCACGACGGTTGTCGCCGGCCCGGCGGAGCCACCTCGGCACGAGGAGAACCACCTGATCGAGCAGTTCCTCACCGGGCCCGGCCTCGTGCGGCCGGACCGCGTACACACGGTCGGCGCCCGGCGGGGGACCGGCCGGCGTCCACCGTGCTCCCACCGAAAGGAACCCAGGGTGAACAGCACGCAGCAACCAGCGCACGCACACCAGGAGAGCGGCGATGTCGTGGTGGCGGTGACCGGCTGCCCGAAGGAGGACGCGCGCACGGTGTTCGACGTCCTGCGCCGCTCCTTCGACTCCGACCGCCCGGCGAGCGACACCCCCGAGGAGGAGTCGGACGTCCGCCCCACCGTGTGGACGGCGACCGTGGACGTCACCGGGGTGAAGCCCGGTGCGGGCCCCGCGCGGCTCTCCGTGCCCGTGATGGTCGACGCGCAGGGCGGCTACTGGGCCGTCGACCAGCTCCGCAGGCACCTGGCGGACTCGTTCGCCGTCCGGCTCGTCGGAACGGCTGCGGGCGACCAGGAGCAGGAGATCCGGCTGCGCCTGGAGAGCCACCGGCCCGCGTGAGGACCACACCACCGAACCCGGAAGGTACGCGCCCATGAACGCCACCCCGCGCACCGTCGACGCGGAAGCGGCCCGGATGCCGACTCCCGACGACCGTTCCACCTTCACCCTGCACGTCAACGGCACCGCACGGACCCTGACGCTCGACCACCGCACCACCGTGCTGGACGCGCTGAGGGAACACCTGGGACTCACCGGCGCCAAGAAGGGCTGCG
The DNA here is from genome assembly GCF_042886395.1 of Streptomyces sp. NPDC058008. Taxonomy (NCBI): domain Bacteria; kingdom Bacillati; phylum Actinomycetota; class Actinomycetes; order Kitasatosporales; family Streptomycetaceae; genus Streptomyces; species Streptomyces sp. NPDC058008. The sequence goes on from NZ_JBHVQX010000014.1 coordinate 131,925, forward strand.
ACCACGGCCAGTGCGGAGCCTGCACCGTGCTCGTCGAGGGACGGCGGGCCAACAGCTGCCTGCTGCTGGCCGTCGCCCAGGCGGACGCCCACATCACCACCGTCGAAGGACTGGCCGAGGGGGACCGGCTGCACCCGTTGCAGGCGGCCTTCCTGGAGAGGGACGCGCTCCAGTGCGGCTACTGCACCCCCGGGCAGATCTGTTCCGCGGCCGGCATGCTCGCTGAGGCCGCCGACGGCTTCCCCTCGCACGTCACCCCGCCGGCGGCCCTCGCCGCCGAAGGGCCGGCCGCGCTCGGCAGGGAAGAGATCCGTGAGCGGATGAGCGGCAACCTCTGCCGGTGCGGCGCCTACCCGCACATCGTCGACGCGATCGAGGACGTGGCACCGTGAAGCCCTTCGCCTACCTGCGCCCCGCCTCCGTCGCCGAGGCCGTCCGCGCCGGCGCCGGGCACCCCGGCGCACGCTTCCTCGGCGGCGGCACCAACCTCGTCGACCTGATGAAGCTCGGGGTGGAGTCGCCCGGGCTGCTCGTGGACGTCAGCCGGCTGCCGCTGGACCGCACGGCACGGACCGACGACGGCGGTCTGCGGATCGGCGCGACCGTACGCAACAGCGACCTCGCCGCGCACCCCGACGTCCGGGCCGGCTACCCCGCCCTGTCGCAGGCCCTGCTGGCCGGTGCGTCCGGACAGCTCCGCAACACCGCCACCACCGGCGGCAACCTGCTCCAGCGCACCCGGTGCCCGTACTTCCAGGACGTCTCCAAGCCCTGCAACAAGCGGCTTCCCGGTTCCGGCTGCCCGGCCAGGGAGGGGGCGCACCGCGATCTCGCCGTCCTGGGCCACTCGCAGGACTGCGTCGCCACCCACCCCTCGGACATGGCCGTCGCCCTGGCCGCCCTCGACGCCACCGTGACGCTGCACGGACCCGAGGGGACGCGGACCGTGCCCGTGACCGACTTCCACCGGCTGCCCGGCGACAACCCGGACCAGGACACGGTGATCCGCCCCGGCGAGCTGATCACCGAGGTGGTGCTGCCGCCACCCGCCACCGGTGCCTCCTCCCTCTACCGCAAGGCCCGCGACCGCGCCTCGTACGCCTTCGCCCTGGCCTCCGTCGCCGCCGTCCTGAGCGTGCGCGACGGACACGCCGACCGTGTCTCGCTCGCCTTCGGCGGACTCGCGCACCGTCCGTGGCGGGCGAGGGTGGCCGAGGACCTGATGCGCGGCGCTCCCGCGACCGAGGAGACCTTCGCCCGCGCGGTGGACGCCGAACTCCGGGCGGCCAGGCCGCTGCGCGAGAACGGGTTCAAGGTGGAGCTGGCCCGCAGGCTGGCCGTCGGCGCCCTCGCCGAACTCACGCACCGGGCCCAGCCCGCCTGATCCGCCGGCCGCACGTCCCGACGAACCGAGGACTTCCGTCATGAGCGACTCCCCCCAGGTACCGGGCGCGCCCGTACTCCGCCGCGAAGGCCGGGACAAGGTCACCGGCACCGCCCGCTACGCCGCCGAGCACACCGCGCCGGGCTGTCTGTACGGCTGGATCGTGCCCGCCGCCGTCCCGGGCGGGCACGTCACCGCGATCCGCACCGCCGACGCGCTGTCCGTGCCCGGGGTGCACACCGTCCTGACCCATGACAACGCGCCACGGCTGGAGGAACCCGACGACCCGATCCTCGCCGTCCTCCAGAACGGCCGGGTGCCGCACCGGGGCTGGCCGGTCGCCCTCGTCCTGGCCGGGAGTCCGGAGGCCGCCCGGGCCGGCGCGGAGGCCGTGTACGTCGAGTACGCCACCACCGGGCACGACGTCGTCCTCACCGCGGACCACCCGGGCCTCTACACCCCCGAGGAGGCGAACGGCGGCCATCCCGGCCTGCGCGAACGGGGCGACGCCCTGCGCGCCTTCGACGCCGCCCCCGTGCGGATCGACGCCACCTACACACTGGGGGGACTGCACAACCACCCCATGGAACCGCACGCCGCCACCGCCCGGTGGGCCGACGGGCACCTCACCGTCCACGACTCCAGCCAGGGATCGACCGCCGTGCGCGACGGCCTCGCCAAGGTCCTCGGCCTCGACCGGGAACACGTCACCGTCATCTCCGAACACGTCGGCGGCGGCTTCGGCTCCAAGGGCACCCCACGCCCCCAGTGCGTCCTCGCGGCGATGGCCGCACGGCACACCGGCCTCACGGTCCAGCTCGCCCTGCCCCGGCGGTACATGGCGGCGGTCGTCGGCCACCGCGCCCCCACCCTGCAACGGGTGCGGCTGGGGGCCGGCCGCGACGGCGTGCTCACCAGCGTGTCCCACGAGATCGTCACGCAGACCTCGCGGATCAAGGAATTCGTCGAGCAGGCGGCCGTTCCCGCCCGCGTCATGTACGCCTCGCCCCACAGCCGCACCGGGCACCGGGTGGTGGCACTCGACGTGCCCAGCCCGTCCTGGATGCGCGCGCCGGGGGAGGCCTCGGGCATGTACGCCCTGGAGTCCGCCATGGACGAACTGGCCTGCGCCCTGGGGATCGACCCGGTCGAGCTGAGGCTGCGCAACGAGCCGCCCGCCGAACCCGACAGCGGGCGCCCCTTCAGCAGCCGCAACCTCGCGGCCTGCCTCCGCGAGGGCGCCCGGCGCTTCGGCTGGCAGGGCCGGGACCCGCAGCCCGCCACCCGGGAGGAGGGGCCCTGGCTCCTCGGTACCGGCGTGGCCTCGGCGACGTATCCCGTCCTCGTCTCGAAGGCCGTGGCGTCCGCGCACGCCGCCCCGGACGGCTCCTACCGCGTCAGGGTCAACGCCACCGACATCGGGACCGGCGCCCGGACCGTCCTGGCGCAGATCGCCGCCTCGGTCCTGGGCACCGCCCCCGAGAACGTACGGACCGACATCGGCAGCAGCGACCTGCCGCCCGCGCCCGTCGCGGGCGGCTCCTCGGGCACCGCCTCCTGGGGGTCCGCGGTGCACAAGGCCGCCACCGAGCTGGTGCGCCGGCTCGCGGAGCACACCGGTCCGCTCCCGCCCCGGGGCATCACCGTCACCGCCGACACCGGTGAGGAGACGGCGCGGGAATCGCCGTACGCGCGGCACGCCTTCGGCGCCCACTTCGCCGAGGTGGCCGTCGACTCCCTCACGGGCGAGGTGCGGGTGCGCAGACTGCTCGGCGTGTACGCCGCCGGACGCATCCTCAACTCCCGTACGGCGCGGTCGCAGTTCATCGGCGGCATGGTCATGGGGCTCGGTATGGCCCTCACCGAGGGCAGCACCATGGACCCGGTCTTCGGCGACTTCACCGAGAACGACCTGGCCTCCTACCACGTGCCGTCCTGCGCGGACGTCCCCGACATCCAGGCGCACTGGATCGACGAGGACGATCCGCACCTCAACCCCATGGGCAGCAAGGGCATCGGGGAGATCGGCATCGTCGGCACCGCGGCCGCCATCGGGAACGCCGTGCGCCACGCCACCGGCGCCCGGCTGCGCGAACTCCCCCTCACCCCCGACAAGGTGCTGCCCTACCTGCCGTGACACCCGCCGCACGGGCCCCTCGGTTGCGCGACCGGCCCCCGCGGGTCACCCTGATGAGTGACCCAGAAGTGATCAGTGCTCACGCGTCGTGTTCGGGGGTCGTCGATTCGAGCGGGGGTGGAGCACATGAGCCTCGCCGTGAGGAGCCCCAACGATGACCGTTCCACTCGACCGGCACTATCTGGTCGAACTGCAGGTGTCGGCAGAGCGCGTTTCCCAGCTGCGGCGCATCGTGGCCGCGCACCTTCGCCACTGGAGTCTCGAACTGCACGTCCGGCCGGTGTGCCGGGCCGCCGAGGAGCTCCTGGCGAACGTCCGGCGACATCTCGGCGACGGCAGCCGGTGCGTCCTGGAGCTCCGCTGGTCCGGTCGGCACCTGACGGTGTCCGTGGCGGACGACGACCCGCGGATGCCCCGGCTGCTCGACGGCGGTGGCGGCGGCCTGAGCCGCGTGATGGCCCTGAGCGACAGCTGGGGCACGTGCAGGACCACCGACGGCAAGGTCGTGTGGTTCACGCGCTACGCGGAGGCCCCGTGCACCACCGGGCTGCTCCCGCGGACACCGCTCCCCGACGGCCGTACGTTCCTCGGCGCTCCGGTCGCCGACAGCGGCCCGGTCGCCGAACTCGTGTGACCCACAACCCGGTGCCGGCCCGGCCGGCGCGGACGGTGTGCCCGAGGCACACATGATCCGCGCCGGCCGGGTACGCGTGCGTGAGGGGTCCGCGTCGCGCACCGCGGCGCGCGCGACGGTCGAAGGACGACGCAAGGAGACACTGCCATGCCCATCGCCACGGTCAATCCCGCGAACGGCGAGACGCTCAGGACATTCGACGCACTGGACGCGCGGGAGACCGAGCGCAGGATCGACGCCGCGCACCACGCGTTCCGCGCCTACCGGACCACGGCCTTCGCCGAGCGGTCCCGCCTGCTGAACCGGGCCGCCGACCTCCTCGACGAGGACCAGCAGGACATCGCCCGCACCATGACCACCGAGATGGGCAAGCCGGTCAAGGCCGCCCGCGCGGAGGCCGCCAAGTGCGCCAAGGCGATGCGCTGGTACGCGGCCAACGCCGAGCGCCTGCTCGCCGACGAGCACCCCGACGACGCCGACGTCAAGGACTCCGGCGCCTCCCGCGCACGGGTGCACTACCGGCCCCTGGGCGTCGTCCTCGCCGTGATGCCGTGGAACTTCCCGCTCTGGCAGGTCATGCGCTTCGCCGCGCCCGCGCTGATGGCGGGCAACACCGGCCTGCTCAAACACGCCTCGAACGTGCCGCAGACCGCCCTGTACCTGGAGGACCTGTTCACCAGGGCCGGATTCCCCGCAGGCTGCTTCCAGACGCTCCTCATCGGCTCGGGCGCCGTCGAGTCGGTCCTGCGCGATCCACGGGTCGCGGCGGCGACCCTCACCGGCAGCGAACCGGCGGGCCGCGCGGTCGCCTCCGTCGCGGGCGACGAGGTGAAGAAGACCGTGCTGGAGCTCGGCGGCAGCGACCCCTTCGTCGTCCTGCCCTCGGCGGACGTCGGGAAGGCCGCCGCGACGGCGGTCACGGCCCGTGTCCAGAACAACGGCCAGTCCTGCATCGCCGCCAAGCGCTTCATCGTGCACGCGGACGTGTACGACGCGTTCGCCGAGCGGTTCACCGAGGGGATGCGCGCCCTGACGGTCGGGGACCCCCTGGACGAGTCCACCGACGTGGGCCCGCTCTCCAGCGAACAGGGCCGCACCGACCTGGAGGAACTCGTGGAGGACGCCCTCGGCAAGGGTGCGGGGGCGCTGTGCGGGGGCGGGCGGCCCGAGGGCCTGGACCGTGGCTGGTTCTACCGGCCCACCGTCCTCACCGGCATCACCCCGGACATGCGCATCCACCGTGAGGAGACCTTCGGCCCGGTGGCGACGCTCTACCGGGCGGCCGACCTCGACGAGGCGCTGTCCCTCGCCAACGACACCCCCTTCGGGCTCAGTTCCAACGTCTGGACGCGCGATCAGGGCGAGATGGACCGCTGCGTACGCGACCTGGAGGCCGGCGGCGTCTTCTTCAACGGCATGACCGCCTCCCACCCCGCGCTGCCGTTCGGCGGGGTGAAGCGCTCCGGATACGGGCGCGAGCTTGCGGGCCACGGCATCCGCGAGTTCTGCAACGCCACCACCGTCTGGTACGGGCCGGACCAGGACGCCCGTTAGGGTCCCGCGTCCGGACCGGGCCGGACCGGGGCACACGGGCCGGGCGCGGCCCGAACAGGAGGCCCAGGATCCGGACACCCCTCGCCACGCCTCAGGGAGACGCCTCATGACCGACGCCCGAACACCGTCCGGGACCTCCGCCCCGTCCGACACCGAGATCGCCGCACTCGACGCGCACTGGCGCGCCGCCAACTACCTGGCGGTCGGCCAGATCTACCTGATGGCCAACCCCCTCCTGGAGGAGCCGCTGGCCCCCGAGCACATCAAACCGCGGCTGCTCGGCCACTGGGGGACCTCGCCCGGGCTGAACCTGGTCCACACCCATCTCAACCGGATCATCAGGAGGCGGAAGCGGAAGGCGCTCTGCGTCTGGGGGCCGGGCCACGGCGGCCCCGCCGTCCTCGCCAACTCCTGGCTGGAGGGCAGCTACGGCGAGACGTACCCCGACGTCGGCCGCGACCGCGCCGGAATGGCGGCGCTGTTCAAGCAGTTCTCCTTCCCCGGCGGTGTTCCCAGCCACGTGGCCCCGGAGACCCCGGGTTCCATCCACGAGGGCGGCGAACTGGGATACGCGCTCACCCATGCCTACGGCGCCGCCTTCGACCACCCCGACCTCCTGGTCGCCTGCGTCGTCGGGGACGGGGAGGCGGAGACGGGCCCGCTGGCCGCGTCCTGGCACTCCAACAAGTTCCTCGACCCCGTCCACGACGGGGCGGTGCTGCCGATCCTCCACCTCAACGGATACAAGATCGCGAACCCGACGGTCCTCGCCCGGCTGCCCGAGGACGAACTCGACGCGCTCCTGCGGGGCTACGGCCACGATCCCGTGTACGTCGCGGGGGACGAGCCCGCCGTGGTCCACCGCGCCCTGGCCGCCGCGATGGACCTGGCCGTGGACCGCATCGAGGAGTACCAGCGCGCGGCCCGCACCGGGGGTACGGCCGTACGCCCCCGCTGGCCGATGATCGTGCTGCGCACCCCCAAGGGCTGGACCGGGCCCGCGGACGTGGACGGGCTGCCCGTCGAGAACACCTGGCGCGCCCACCAGGTCCCGCTGCCCGGCGTCCGGGAGAACCCCGAACACCTGCGCCTGCTCGAGGAGTGGATGCGCTCCTACCGGCCCGGGGAGCTCTTCGACCCCGAGGGCCGGCCCACCGCCCAGGTCCTGGAGTGCGTCCCCGAAGGACCGGCCCGGCTCGGTGCGACGCCGTACGCCAACGGCGGGCTGCTCCTGCGGGACCTGCCGCTCCCTCCGCTGGAGGACCACGCGGTGCGGGTCGACAGGCCGGGGACCGTCCTGCACGAGCCGACCCGGGTCCTGGGCGGACTGCTCGAAGACGTCATGGCGGCCACCGCCGGCCGCAGGGACTTCCGCGTGGTGGGCCCCGACGAGACCGAGTCCAACCGCCTGGGCGCGCTCTACGGGGCGACCGGCAAGGCCTGGCAGGCGGAGATCCTGCCGACCGACGAACACCTGGCCCGCGACGGCCGGGTGATGGAAGTGCTCTCGGAACACCTCTGCCAGGGATGGCTGGAGGGGTACCTGCTCACCGGGCGCCACGGCCTGTTCTCCTCGTACGAGGCCTTCGCCCACATCGTCGACTCGATGGTCAACCAGCACATCAAGTGGCTGCGCACCTCGCGCAGGCTGCACTGGCGCGCGCCCGTCGCCTCGCTGAACTACCTCCTCACCTCGCACGTCTGGCGGCAGGACCACAACGGCTTCTCGCACCAGGACCCCGGCTTCGTCGACCACATCCTGAACAAGAGCCCCGAGGTCGTCCGGGTCTACCTGCCGCCGGACGCCAACACGCTGCTGTCCACCGCCGACCACGTGCTGCGCAGCCGGGACTACGTCAACGTGATCGTTGCCGGCAAGCAGCCCGGCTTCGACTGGCTCACCCTCGACGAGGCCCGCGCGCACTGTGCCCGGGGGGCCGGGGTGTGGGAGTGGGCCGGGACCGAGGACGGGAGCCGCGAGCCCGACGTCGTACTGGCCTGTGCCGGGGACGTGCCCACCCTGGAGACGATGGCCGCGGCCGGCCTGCTGCGGCGTCACCTCCCGGAGCTCGCCGTGCGGGTGGTCAACGTGGTCGACATGACCCGGCTGCTGCCGCGCGACGAGCACCCGCACGGGATGCCGGACGCGGAGTACGACTCCGTCTTCACCCGGGACAAGCCGGTGATCTTCGCGTACCACGGCTACCCCTGGCTGGTGCACCGTCTCGCCTACCGGCGCGCGGGACACGCCCATCTGCACGTCCGGGGCTACAAGGAGGAGGGGACCACCACCACGCCGTTCGACATGGTGGTCCGCAACGACCTGGACCGCTACCGGCTGGTCATGGACGTCCTCGACCGGGTTCCCGGTCTGGGGATCCGCGCCGTAGCCGTCCGGCAGGCGATGGCGGACGCCCGCACCCGCCACCACGACTGGATCCGGGAACACGGCACCGACCTGCCCGAGGTCGCCGACTGGGTCTGGGAGGGCTGACCCCGGCACGACGCACTCCGGCCGGCCCGCGGGGACGCGGGCCGGCCGGAGTGTGCGGGAAGGGTGCTCAGTTCACGGCCATGCGGACGACCGGTGAGACCGCACCTCCTCCGGCGAGCCGGAGGAGGTTCTCACCCCTGATGCCCAGCTTCACGCGCAGGCTGTACTCGCCGGTGCGGGCGGTCCTGACCGTGGCGGGCAGGGCGACCCAGCGCCCGCCCTGCTTCTGCTGGAGGGTGACCCGGGTGCCGGAGCCGATGTTCCGGGCGGAGCCGTGGATGCGGAACTCCTCCCAGGCCGCCACACCGCGCGCGGTCGCGTGGGCGGAGAGGGCCGGGCGCGTCGCCAGGTCGTGCGCGCGCTCGCCGGACGGCGGTGCGGGGACACCGGAGGACGCCGCCGCCGCGCCCACCGCGCCGCACAGCGTCACCGCCGTCAGCAGGGCCGCCGCCGACGCGCGCCTGAATCGGTCCATGAATGGCTCTCCTTCGTGCACGGCGCGATCGGTGAGACCGGCGCCGAGAGTCCGACTTCGGAGCGCCAAATCTAGACAAACTTCACATAATCCTCACGTAGGGACACGCGGTCAGAAACGCAGGACGGCGGCGATCCTGCCGTGGTCCGCGAGGGAGTCGTCGGCGACGAAGGCGACCTCGCACCCCTTGTCCAGGGCCGCTTCGACGAGCTCGTCGACGATGTCCTCGCGGACCTGGCCGTCCTCGGCCGGTGTGACGTCGGGACCCACCGGTTCCAGGTGCCCGTCGGTGACCCTGACCGTCCGTACGAAGTGCTCCTCGACCGCGACCAGGCCCGCCCGGCCCTCCCGTACGGCGAGCCACACCTCGTCGAGGCCGCCGGCGAAGGACCTGCTGCTGTGGGCGTTGTCGAGCCGCTCCTGGATCCGGGCGGCGGCCTGCTTCCGCCGGTCCTCCAGGGCCGGGCCCAGCTCCTTGAGCAGTTCGGGGGCGGTCGTCTCCGCCGTCGTCCCCTTCGCGACCCTGCCGACGGCCTGCTTCGCGCTCCCGCCCACCTCGTCGAGCAGGGACAGGGCGGGGGCGAGGCCGACCAGGAACAGCGGGCGCGGATCGGCGGCCAGCACGGCGCGCAGCTGCTCGTCCGCCGAGCGCAGGAAGGTGCGGGTGTCCTCGTTCGTGTACGTGCTCGGGGTGTCGCCGATCCGCTCCTCGCGCTGCGGGTTGGGCTCCTCGTGCGGTGCCGTGAGCGGGAACCCGTCCCTCGGCTCCGGGCGCAGGCCTTCCCCGGTGCCCGAGAACAGGGAGGCGTGCTCGGCGGACAGGCTGAGGACCCAGAACGGACGCGCCCCGGCCTTGGCCGCGACCAGGTTGCGGGTGAGGTAGCTGTCGCTCAGGACCACTCGTTCGGGCGCGGTGCGCGGCAGCTGCCAGATCTGGTACTCGTCGGTGTCGGCGAGGATGACGAGGGACTCCAGGGCGCGCCGCTGGTCGACCTCGGCCGCCGCGCGGTCGAGCTGCGCCTTCACCGCGGCCCGGGCCTCCTGGGACACCCGGGGATCGGCGTCCAGCCGGTTGCCGGCCTCGGCCACGAGGTTCCGCAGGCGGACGGCGTCCTGGGTGTTGTCAGGGGCCCGGCGGTGGGTCGGCATCGTCAGGGACAGCGCCGGATAGGGCCTGGTCGCGCGAAGTTCCTGTAGCAGGCCGGGCGTCAGGGCGTCCGTATCCATCGTTCCCTCCCGGGGGTTCGGGGTCCGCGGTGCTGGGGCCGCCCTCTGGTGCGGAGCGGGTCGTTCGACGAGTCAATTCATACCTTTTGATCCTAATATGGGCGAGTTATTCCTCTCGTCTCCGGAGGTGCAGCGATGGCCATGCCCACTGCGGGGGAGCTCCGGACGGCCGGGGGTGCGGAGGGCGTGGAAGCGTCCCCGCGCGCCTTCCGTGAGGAGGCGGTCGTCACGGCCTCCGGCGCGCGTCGCGGGGCCGGGCCGCGCGAGATCTCCGGCGACGAGGCGTGAGGGCGGCGGGGCCGCCCTCCCCGGGGTCCGCGCCCGGGCCCCCGCCGCACCGGGCGGGTGCGCGGTGAGCGCCTCCGAGGCCGTCACGGACGCGCTGCGCGATCTCCACGCGCGGTTCGCCGGTCTGCGTGAAGGCCGACGCGCCGACTACATCCCGGAGTTGACCAGGGCCGACCCCGCGGACTTCGGGCTCGCCCTCGTCAGCATGGACGGGCACGCCTACAGCGCCGGCGCCGCGGACACCCCCTTCACCTTGCAGTCGGTGTCCAAGCCCTTCGTCTACGCCCTCGCGCTCGCCTCCCTCGGCCTCGACGAGGTGGGCCGCTGGGTGGGGGCCGAACCGAGCGGTGAGGCGTTCAACGCCATCAGCCTGGAACCGGGCACCGGGCGGCCCGCCAACGCGATGGTCAACGCCGGCGCCATCGTCACCACCGCCCTGGTCCCCGACAGCCGTGAGGCGCCCGCCTTCGGGCGCATCCTGACCTGTCTGAGCCGTTTCGCCGGGCGCAGGCTGGAGGTCGACGAGGACGTCCACGCCTCCGAGGCCGCGACCGGGGACCGCAACCGCGCGCTCGCCTACCTGATCCGCAGCGCGGGCACCCTGCCGGTGGACCCCGTGGCCGCGGTGGACACCTACTTCCGGCAGTGCGCGGTGCGCGCCACCGCCGTCGATCTCGCCGTGATGGCCGCGACCCTGGCGTACGGCGGCGTCAACCCGGTCACCGGGGAGAAGGTCGTCCCCCCGGAGGTCGCGGCCCAGGTCCTCGCCGTGATGGCGACCTGCGGGATGTACGACTCCTCCGGCGACTGGCTGCTGAGGGTCGGGCTCCCGGCCAAGAGCGGCGTCTCGGGCGGTCTCATCGCCGCGGGGCCCGCCCGCTTCGGCCTGGCCGCCTACAGTCCTCCGCTGGACGCGTCGGGTACCTCGGTGCGCGGCCGCGCCGCGTTCGGCGCGCTCTCGGAGCGCCTCGGGCTCCACCTCATGAAGAACCCGGCACTGCCCGGCTCCACCGTCACCCTGGTCACCACCGCCGACGTGCTTCCCCGGGCGCCCTCCGGCCGCCGTGAGCGCGCCCTGCGCGAGCGGGTGGGTGTCGTCGCCGCCCAGGGCGCCCTCGACTTCACCGCGGCCGAGCGCGTGCTGTACGCCCTGGACGAGGCGGGCCCGGAGGAGGCCGGCGCCGTGGTGCTCGACCTGCGTGACGTGACCGGCGCCGACTCCGACGCGCTCGCGCTGCTGCACGCCGGCCTGTCCCGGCTCGCGCGTGAGGGGCGGCGCGCGGCCGTCGTGGATCCGGGGGACCGGCTGGGCCCCCCGGACCTCGTCCGCGAGCGGACCGGCCAGGACCTGCCGCGCTTCGCCTCCCGCGAGGAAGCCGCGGAACACTGCGTGCGGGAGGCGGCCGGGCCGTGACGTGCCGTTGCCGGACGGCCTCGGCTACCAGATGGCCCCGACCCACTCGGGGTGGTCGATGAACGGGTTCCGGTTGTGCTGGAAGTCCTCGTATATGACGTCGTTGCGCTTCTTCTCGAAGGCGTCCGGCGGGTCCTGCTGGCTCCACTGCTTCAGCACGGAGAGCCGCCCGATGTTCGGGGCCGATCCGTTGCTCACCTTGTCGTTCGGCTCCAGGTCCGCGAAGGCGTCGTCGCCCTCGTAGCGCACCGCCATGTAGAGGATCATCCGGGCGACGTCGCCCTTGACCGCGTCGCGCGGTTCGAAGGAGTCGCTGTCGGTGAAGTTGCCGGGTGCCCCCGAGACGGCGCTGCCGCCGTTGTCGAAGTCCTTGTTGCCCCGGATGGAGTTGACCTGGACGTCCTCCGGGCGCAGGTGGTGGATGTCGGTGCCGGGACCGGTCGAGGTGCCGAAGTCGCCGTGGGACTTCGCCCAGACGTGCTCGCGGTTCCAGTCCCCGACGGCACCGCCGTTCTGGCTCTTGGCCTGCGAGCGGCCGGTGTAGAGGAGGATCACGTTGGAGGAGTTGGCCGGGTCCTCGTCGGTCGCCTTCAGCGCGTCCCAGACCTGGCTGTAGGAGAGCTTGGTCTGGTTCTTGATGATCGTGTGCAGCGAGCTCTTGAGCGCGGTGCCCGTCTTGCCGAGGGCGTCCTTGTAGTAGGTGTCGTCGAGGGCGGCGGCCGTGGACGCCGCAGGGGCGGCGGCGGGGGAGGCCGCGGGAGTGGCGGCGGGTGCGGCGGACGCGACGCCGGTGAGTACGACGATCGAGGCGGCTGTCGCGAGCAGTGGACGCGCGTAGAAACGGCGGCGACCGGACATGTGGGGTGTCCTCTCCGAGGCGGCGGAAGGGTGTCTGAGGGCCGGGCGTTGTCTGTTCGCTCGGGAGCCTTCCACACGCACGGTGCCGGTCGTGTGAACGTTGCGTATTCATCATGTGCAGGTCAAGTGACAAGTCCTCCGGCGCTTCCGGGGCATCGGATGCGGGGACGGCGGCCCGGCGCGAGAATTGCCGCAAGGGACGAGGAGGCGGTATGAGCGAAGAGTCCGAATCCGTATCCGTATCCGTGCCGGAAGTGCGGGGGGTGACCCCCGACCGCCTGCTCCACACCGGCGCCGGCGATCAGCCCACGGCGGAGGATCTGGTGCTCGCCTCCGGGCGGGACCTGACTCCGGAGAACCTGGAGTGGGCACAGCGCAGGCTGTCGCAGGAGGGCCGGTCGGCCATGGAGAAGCGGCTCCCCTAGGGACCCCGGAACCCCTCGGAGCGGGGAGCGTGCGGAGCGCTTCCCGCCCCTCGGCTAGCCTGAACGCAATATGAACCGTTTGACGACGTCACAGGGCGAATTCGAACTCGCCCGCTTTCCCGGGAACCCGCGCGACCCGCTCCGTGCGTGGGACGCCGCCGACGAGTACCTGCTGCGGCGGCTGGAAGGGGCGGAGGGGAGCGACCCGGTCCGCCCCTCCGGGACCGTGGCCGTGGTCGGCGACCGCTGGGGCGCCCTGGCCACCGCGCTGGCAGGCCACGCCCCCGTGCAGATCACCGACTCCTACCTCGCGCGACGCGCCACCGAGGCCAACCTCGCGCGCAACGGCCTCGCCCCGGACTCGGTCCGCGTGCTGTCGGTGCGCGACACCCCGCCCGAGCGCGTGGACCTGCTGCTCGTACGGGTGCCCAAGAGCCTCGCCCTCCTGGAGGAGCAGCTCCACCGGCTCGCGCCCGCCGTGCACGCCGGGACCGTCGTCATCGGCACCGGCATGGTGAAGGAGATCCACACCTCCACCCTCAAACTGTTCGAGCGGATCATCGGGCCCACCCGCACGTCCCTCGCGGTGAAGAAGGCGCGGCTGATCTTCTGCACCCCCGACCCGGACCTGCCCAGGACCCCCAGCCCCTGGCCGTACCGCTACGACCTGCCGGACGACGTGGGAGTGGTCTCCGGCCGTACGGTCGTCAACCACGCCGGGATCTTCTGCGCCGAACGACTGGACATCGGCACCCGGTTCTTCCTGAAGCACCTGCCGCGACGGACCGGGCCCGACCGCGTCGTCGACCTCGGGTGCGGTAACGGCGTACTGGGTACGGCCGCGGCACTCGCCAACCCCGACGCGGTCCTCACCTTCATCGACGAGTCGTACCAGGCCGTCGCGTCCGCCGAGGAGACCTTCCGCGAGAACACCGGGCCGCAGGCCCGGGCCGCCTTCCTGGTCGGCGACGGGATGGCGGACGTGCCCCCCGCGAGCGTGGACCTGGTCCTGAGCAACCCGCCCTTCCACTCGCACCAGGCGGTCACCGACGCCACCGCCCGGACCATGTTCCTCGGTGCCCGCGCCGCGCTGCGCCAGGGCGGGGAGCTGTGGGTCGTCGGCAACCGGCACCTCGGCTACCACACCCAGCTGCGCCGCCTCTTCGGCAACTGCGTGACCGTCGCCGGTGACCCGAAATTCGTGGTGCTGCGGGCCGTCAAACGCTGACCCGCGTCACGGGAGGTCGTCCCTGCCCAGCCACGACGGCACCTCGGGCACCTGCGCGTCCCAGGCGGGCGGGGGGCCGGGGTCCGGCGGGGGCGCGGCAGGCGGCGCCGCCTTCTCCGGCTCGGGCTCCGGGGCGGGCGGTTCGTCCGCCCCGGCCTCGGCGGCCGCGCTGTCGTACACCTGCTCGGCCACCGTGAACCGGCAGTGCCAGGGCTGCCAGACGCCCTCGACGACCAGCAGGAAACCGTCCGGCTCCCGGTACAGCGCCCGGCGCTTCGGGTTGGCCGGATGGACCGGCTCGAAACGTTCGGCCCGGACGCGGAGCACCGCCAGCGCCTCCTCGCGCGTCCCCTCCACATGGTCCAGCACGCCGACCGACCACATCCGTCCCTGCCGGCCGTACCCCAGGTTCTGTTCGACCACCAGCCCCCACCTGGGCACAGTCCCCCCACCCCTCCCCGGAACGCGCGCGGTTGCGGTATGCATGGAACCGTGCCGGGACGTCATCCTACGATTCGCCGTCCCCCGGCACGACGACCCGCCCCGGCCGCACCCGCCGAACGGAAGGCACGAGCCGATGCACGATCCGGATCCGGGACTGTTCGGCCCGCGCTCCGTCACCTGGCAGATGCACGCCGACCCCATGATGTGGGTGGCGGGCGTCCGCGCCCTCTACCTCCAGGCACTCCACCCCCGCGCCGTCCGCGGCGTCATGCAGAACTCCGACTTCCGCAAGGACGCCTGGGGGCGCCTGATGCGTACGGCCGGCTTCGTCGCCACCATCACCTACGGCACCACGCGGGCCGCCGAGAAGTACGGGGCGCGCGTCCGCACGATCCACCGGCTCCTGAGGGCCACCGACCCGGAGACCGGGGAGGTGTACGGCATCGACGAGCCGGACCTGCTGCTCTGGGTGCACTGTGCCGAGGTCGACTCCTACCTCCAGGTCGAGCGCCGCTCCGGCCTCCCGCTCACCGACGCCCAGGCGGACCGCTACGTCGCCGAACAGCGGGAGGCCGCCCGGCTCGTGGGTCTCGACCCGTCGCACGTCCCCGCCACCTGCGCGGACCTCGCGGCCTACTTCGAAGAGGTCCGGCCGCTGCTCGCCGCGGGCCCCGAGGCGTCGGACGTCGACGCGTTCCTGCGCCACCCGCCCGTCCCCGCCCCGCTGGTCCCGGCGCGTGCCCTGCTCTGGCGGCGCGTGGCCGCGCTCGCCTACGACTCCCTGCCCGCCCACGCCCACGAGCTGTACGGCAGGGCCGCCCCGCCGCAGCCGGCGGTCGACCGCCGGCTGCGCACCACGGGAGCCGTCCTGCGCCGCATCCCCGCGCGTCTGCGCTGGCTGCTGCCGCCCCGGCACATCGTGAAGGCCATGGCGAGGCTCGGCCCCGGAAGCCGCCCGTCGCCGTACGAACTCCGCAGACAGGCAGCCATACTGGACGGGCCGGGGAGGGCACAGCGGTAGCGGACGGGGGCGGCAGCGGGCGATGGCGGACACCAGACTGATCCAGGGCCGCTACCGGCTGCTCGATCTGGTCGGGCGCGGAGGCATGGGCGAGGTGTGGCGGGCGCGCGACGAATCGCTCGGCCGGCAGGTCGCGGTCAAGTGCCTCAAACCGATGGGGCCGCAGCACGACGAGGCGTTCACCCGCGTCCTGCGCGAACGCTTCCGCCGCGAGGCCCGGGTGGCCGCGGCCCTCCAGCACCGCGGGGTCACCGTCGTCCACGACTTCGGCGAGTCGGACGGTGTCCTGTACCTCGTCATGGAACTCCTCGAAGGACGCAACCTCAGCCAGCTCCTGGAGGACAACGCGCGGCACCCGCTGCCCGTCGGCGATGTCGTCGACATCGCGGAACAGGTCGCCGACGCCCTCGGCTACACCCACCAGCAGGGCATCGTGCACCGGGACCTCAAACCCGCCAACATCATGCGGCTCCACGACGGCACGGTGAAGATCTGCGACTTCGGCATCGCGCGGCTGGGCCACGACATCGGCTTCACCTCCCGCCTCACCGGCACCGGCGTCGCCATGGGCACCCCGCACTACATGTCGCCCGAGCAGATCAGCGGCGAGGAGGTCGACCACCGCAGCGATCTCTACTCGCTGGGCTGCGTGCTGTACGAGATCGCCACGGGAGTACCGCCGTTCGACATGGACGACGCCTGGTCCGTGATCGTCGGCCACCGCGACACCGCTCCCGAGCCGCCGCGCACCCACCGCGCCGAACTGCCGGGGTTCTTCGAGGAGGTCGTCCTCGACCTGCTGGCCAAGGCGCCGGGCGAGCGGCCCGCCGACGCCGGTGACCTGCGGCAGCGCATCGTGCTCGGGCGCACGGGCGGGCAGCCGCAGGACCGTACCGTGCTGCTCGGCCCGCCCGTCCCGGTCGGGCCCTCCAGCGGCGAGGCCCCCCGGCTGCCCTCCTGGACACGCGACATGACCACCGGTCACAAGGCCGTCGGCACGTCGTACCCGGGGACGGACGCCCTCGACCGGGCGGCCGCGCTGACCGGGCCATGGACCACGGGGGCCGGCCAGGACCTCACCGGCGGCTTCCCGCCCGCGGGGCCGGGCCGCCCGGCACCGTCGCCGGGCCTGCTCGCCACCCTGGCCAGCCGGCACAGCGCCGGACTCAACCTCGGGCGCCTGGGCCACTGGGAGGAGGCGGGCGAGGTGCACCGCGCGGTCGCCGCCGAACGTGAACACGCGCTCGGCCCCGACCACCCCGACACCCTCGTCAGCAGGTACGAGGTCGCGTTCACCCTCAGCCGCACCGGGCGCGCGGCCGACGCCCTGCGCGAGTTCGGCCGGGTCGCCGACGGCCGCGAACGCACCCTGGGACCCGACCACCCCGAGACCCTCGCCGCCCGGCAGGAGACCGCGTACGTCCTCGGCCAGCTCGACCGCCACTTCGAGGCCCACCAGATCTACGCCGCGGTGCTCGCCTCGCGGGAGCGCTCCATGGGGCCGGACCACCCCGACACCCTGCGCTGCCGGCACAACCTCGCCTTCAACCTCAGCAGGCTGGGCCGACTGGAGGACTCCTGCCGCATGGCCCGCGAGGTCGCCGACGCCCGGTCGCGCGTGCTCGGCACGACGCACCCGGACACCCTGGTCACGCTGTACGAAGTGGCGTACGCACTGGGACGGCTGGACCGCTGGACCGAGGCCCTGGAGCTCTACCGCGACGTGGCGCGGGACCGCGCCGACGTCCTCGGCGCCGACCACCCCGACACGCTGGCCGCGCGCTACGAGGCCGGCATCAGCCTCGGCAGGCTCGGCCGCAGCGCCGAGGCACTGGAGCTCTACCGGGCCCTCGTCGAGGACCGCACCCGGCTCGGCGGTCCCGAGGACCCCGAGACGCTGCGCGCCCGGCACGGCCTGGGCGTCAACCTGGGACGGCTGGCGCGCTGGGAGGAGGCGCTCGCCGAGGCACGCGAGGTCTGCTCCGCCCGCGAACGCACCCTGGGACCCGACCACCCCGACACCCTCGTCAGCCGCCGTGAGATGGCCGTCGGGCTGGGCTGGCTCGGCCGCTGGGCCGACTCCCTCACGGAGTACCGCACGGTCGCCGGGACCCGCGAGCGGATCCTCGGCGCGGGCCACCCCGACACCCTCGCGAGCCGCAACGACGAGGCGCTGTGCCTCGAACAGCTCGGCCGCGGCACGGAGGCGGTGGACCTCTACCGGAGGGTCGCCGATCTGCGCCGACAGGGCGGGACGCCGCCCCACTGACCGTCAGGCCAGGACGCCCCGTACGCGGTAGAGGTCGCGCAGCAGCGCGATCTCCGCCCCGTGGTGCAGCACCTCCTGGTTGACCCACCACACGGTCTCCAGGAAGAGGTCCTCCGGGTCGCTGCCGTGCGGGTACGAGCTGTACCCGACCGTGTCGAGCGCCGTGTCGCCGGCGCCGAGCAGCGCGGCACGCCACGCGTCCGCCGAGGCGCCGAAGTCCGCGAGGGCCCCCGCCGCGTCACCCACCGGTCGGTAGTCGTCCCGGGTGAGGCCGTGGCTTCCCGCGGTGTGGTCGGCGCGCAGTGCCAGCAGCTCGCTGAGATGGCTCAGACGCCACGCGAGGGTGGTGAAGGGCGGCGGCGAAGGATGCGGGTGCGGCGCCGTGTCACGTCCCCAGCCGCCCGCACCCGTCAGGGCGGTCGCCCCCGGCCCGGGCCCCGTGTCGCGGCGGCGGACCGACCAGCAGCCCGGCACCGGCTCCCACAGGTACTCCTCGTCGGTCAGCGGGGGAACCTCCACGTCCGTGCCGCTGCCGCTGTCCACGAACGGACCCGCGAGCCGGCCGGTGAGCCGTTCGCGTGCCAGGTCGAACTGGTCGAGCAGCGGGATCAGACGGGCGGGTGCGTTCATCGGTTCTCCATGGCCAGGCGCGGGAAGACGCGGTCCGGGGGAGCACCCTGCCACACGGGCTGCCGGGCCCCCACGGGATTTCCGGCGCCCCGTCCCCGCACCACGAGCCGCGCCCCCTGTCCAGAGACGATCATCCCGTGTTACGAAGAGGCATGCCCGCAGACGAGACGCCCTCACCCGGCACACCCGCGCACGCCGCCTACGACGCGGTGATCGTGGGCGGCGGCCACAACGGCCTGGTCGCCGCCGCCTACCTGGCCCGCGCCGGACAGTCCGTCCTCGTGCTGGAACGTCTCGGCACCACCGGCGGAGCGGCCGTGTCGACCCGCCCCTTCGAGGGGATCGACGCCCGGCTCTCCCGCTACTCCTACCTCGTCTCGCTCCTCCCGCAGAAGATCGTGCGCGAGCTCGGCCTCGACTTCGCCGTACGCAAGCGCACCGTCTCCTCGTACACCCCGGCGGTGCGCGACGGCCGGTCCACCGGGCTGCTCGTCGGCGGCGACGGCACCCGGGACTCCTTCCGCGCACTGACCGGTGACGACCGGGAGTACGAGGCGTGGCAGCGGTTCTACGCGATGACGGGCCGGGTCGCCGAGCGGGTGTTCCCGACCCTCACCGAGCCCCTGCCGTCCCGTGACGGCCTGCGGGCGCGGGTGGACGACGCGGACGCCTGGCGCACGCTGTTCGAGGAGCCCATCGGCGTCGCCGTCGAGGAGGAGTTCACCGACGACCTCGTACGCGGCGTCGTCCTCACCGACGCGCTGATCGGGACCTTCGCCGACGCCCACGATCCGTCCCTGCTCCAGAACCGCTGCTTCCTCTACCACGTGATCGGCAACTCCACGGGGGACTGGGACGTCCCGGTCGGCGGGATGGGCGCGCTCACCGACGCCCTGGCCGGGGCGGCCCGCGCGGCCGGCGCCGAGATCCGCGTCCTGCACGAGGCCGTCCGCGTCGAGACGGACGGCACCCGCGCCGAGGTGACGGTCCGTTCCCCCGACGGCGAGCGCGTCATCGGAGCGCGCCGGGTCCTGGTCAACGCGTCGCCGCAGGCCCTGGCCGCGCTCCTCGGCGAGGAGCCCCCCGCCCCGGCCGAGGGCGCGCAGCTCAAGGTGAACATGCTGCTCACCCGGCTGCCGAGACTCCGTGACCACTCCGTGGACCCGCGCCGGGCGTTCGCCGGAACGTTCCACATCGCCGAGGGGTACGGGCAACTGGCCACCGCCCACCGGCAGGCGGCGGCCGGACACCTGCCCTCAGCCCCGCCCTCGGAGATCTACTGCCACTCGCTGACCGACCCGTCGATCCTCGGCCCCGGCCTCGCGGCCCGCGGCTACCAGACGCTCACCCTGTTCGGCCTGCACACCCCCGCCCGGCTCTTCGCGGCGGACAACGACGCGACCCGCGCGGCCCTCCTGGAAGCCACCCTGGCCGAACTCGACGCCCATCTGGAGGAGCCGGTCACCGCATGCCTGGCGCTGGACGCGGACGGCAGGCCGTGCATCGAGGCGAAGACCCCCCTCGACCTGGAGCGGGACCTGGGGCTTCCCGGCGGCCACATCTTCCACCGCGACCTCTCCTTCCCGTACGCCACCGGGGAGACGGGACGCTGGGGCGTGGAGACCGCCCACGCCAACGTCCTGCTGTGCGGGGCGGGCGCGGTGCGCGGCGGGGGCGTCAGCGGGGTGCCCGGCCACAACGCCGCCATGGCGGCGCTGGGCCGGTGACCGCGGTCCCTACCGGCCGAACACCCCGCGCAGGGCGGCGAGCTTGCGCGGCAGGTCGTACTCCGCGCCGCCCTCGTGGCCGTTGTAGGTGAACACCTCCAGTTCGGCGGGGCCCGCGTACGCGTGGTACGCCGCGAAGACCGTGGACGACGGACAGATCCGGTCCATCAGCCCCACCGACAGCCACGCCGGAGCCGTCGCCCGGGCCGCGAAGTTGACCCCGTCGAAGTAGGACAGGGTCTCCATCGCCTCCTCCGTCCTGAAGCGGTGCCCGGACAGCCAGCGGGCGATCTCCGCGTAGGGGCCCGCATCCGTGATCTGCGAGGCGCGCCGGAAGTGGCAGAGGAACGGCACGTCGGCCACGGCCGCGGCGACGTCGTCCCGCAGCCCGGCGACGGCCAGCGCGAGCCCGCCCCCCTGGCTGCCGCCGAGGACCGCGACGCGCGAGGGGTCCACCGCCTCGTGCGCCTTCACCGCGTCGACCGCGCGCACGGCGTCGGTGATCAGGCGGCGGTAGTAGTGCCGGTAGGGGTCCTCGATGCCGCGGGTCAGGAAGCCGGGCGAGGAGGAGCCGTGCCCGTCGGGGCCGAGATCAGCGGTGTCCGCGGTGTTCTTGCCGCCGCCGCCCTGGCCCCGGTTGTCCATGACCAGATGGGCGTAGCCGAGCGCGCTCCAGGTGAGCCAGGAGTACGGGATGCCGCGCCCGCCGTTGTACCCGATGTACTGCACCACGGCCGGCAACGGGCCCGAGCGGACGCGCGGCAGCATCAGCCACGCCTTCACCGGCTGCCCGCCCCAGCCGTTGAACGTCACGTCGTACACGTCCACGGTCGTGAACCCGGCGTCGTACGGGACGAACACGGCGTCCAGGCCGTGCCGGGCCGTCCCGGACAGGGTCTTGTCCCAGAACGCGTCGAAGTCGGCGGGTTCCTCGGGATCCGGCCGGTACTCGCGCAGCCGCTCCAGGGGCATGTCGAACAGCAAGGCTCTAGCTCCTCTTCAGGGTGAGGTTGAGGGTGGCACCGTGGCGCCCGGTGGTGTCGGCGGTGACGCGGATGCCGCCGCCGGCGGGGACGGCGGTGACTCCCGGGTCCGCGGAGACGACGCTCAGACCCCGCAGCGCCAGGTCCAGTACGACGGAGGACCGCAGCTGGGTGGGGTCGGACAGCGCGACGGTCACCGTCCGTCCCTCCGGCCGCACGAGCACCGAGGCCGGTCCGTCGGCGGTGAGTTCCCGGGCGGTGCCGGCGGACCAGAAGTTCGCCGCGAGCAGACCGTCCGCGCGGCGGCGTACCGCGTGCACGGCGGTGGAGCCGGCGACCCGCTCCACCGGAGGCGCCGCGGACCACTGCCGCGTACGTTCGGCGGACGCGGCCGGGGCCTGGAGCCAGAAGTAGTCCGCGTCCCGCGGCGCGGTGCCGTGGTCCTGCCACAGGGTCAGGTACGGGCGGGTGACGGGGGTGTCCGTGCCGTACTTGAGGTTGATGTCGCGCCACGTCGCCGTCCGGTCCTCGCGCAGTCCGCGCAGGGTGACGGGGTCCGGGAAGACGTAGCCACCGGTTCCTGCGACGTGCAGCCAGCGGACGTCGTCCAGGCGCGCCGACCACCCGGCGTCCGCCGGGGCCGCCGTGCCGTTGACGAGCAGGGCCGCGCCCGGATCGCGGAGCTTGCGGTTCTCCACGACGGTCTCGGCCTCACCCGCGTCGGCCGTGATGCCCGAGCCCACACAGGCGATGACGTCGTCCAGGCAGAACCAGCTCTTCAGGCCGTGCAGCGAACTGCCGTAGGCCCGCAGCTCCATGCCGTACGCGCCGAGCGTCGTCCCCGGCAGCGCGGTGCCGCCCGCCCAGTCCGCGGTGCTGGTGGTGCGCTGGCCCGCCGCGTCGGCGGGACGGCCCGCGAGGACGGTGGTCCCCGGCAGCCGGGTGGGGTCGACGGTCGGCCAGTAGTCCTCGCTGTAGTGGCCGAGGTCGTCCGTGTAGAGCAGCACCATCCCGTCGGAGAGGTGCCAGGCGCGCAGGTTCTCGTTCTGGATCGACTCGTAGTTGTAGATCCGCGAGGAGTACGCGGAGATACCGAGCGCGAACGACGGCCTGTGGTGGGCCGCCTTGTCCATCCGAGGGTGCTGCTTGTGGACGGTCAGCGGCCCGCGCGCGCCCACCGGCGAGGCGATGACCTGCTGGGCCGCGACGAGCGAGGCGAGGTCGGTGACGGCGAGGAAGTCACGGTAGGTGTCCTCCGCGATCCACTGCTTGACCAGGGCGGTGAACCGGTCGGCGGTCTCTCCGGGGAAGCCCGGGATCAGCCGGACCACCGCCTCGATGACCGTCTGCGCCGACACGTGGCCCTGCTTGCTCGGCCGGGCGATCTCACGCCCGCACACCGACGCCATCACGTCGCCGCGCGCGAGCAGCGGATCGAAGCCCTCGTCGACCCAGAGGCGGACGTTGTCGAGGTCGGGATCGGTGACCCGCCACGCCGTGCCCGCGAGGAGGTTCAGCAGCCGGGAGAGACTGTTCAGCAATTCCTTGCCGTAGCCGCCGTTGTACGGGTGCTTGTAGTGCTGGAGGAACGAGCCGTCCGAGTAGAAGCCCTCACCGGTGCCCTCCGCGGCCGCGCTCGCGTCGTTGAAGGCCAGGACGCTGTTCGCGCCCGAACCCTCGACGTCCGAAAGAGCGTCACGCACCCGCGCCAGTCCGGCCCCGTCGTCCCTCAGGACCGCGTTGACCGCCACCACGGTGGAGACCCACACGCGGTTGGCACCGGTGGCGATCTGCCGGTCGGCGCGCCAGAGGTTCGGGTCCGGGGTGTAGTGCCGCACCGCCGAGGTGATCCGCTCCAGCCGGTCCGTGCCGAGTACGTCGTACAGCAGTACGGACGCGTCGTTGAGCGCGAGGGCCGAGCCGATCTCCCAGTCCCAGTCGTTGTCGAAGCGGGTGTGCCCCGGGCCGTAACGGTGCGTCAGCATCCAGTCCAGGCCGGCCAGCAGCAGGTCGCGCAGGGCGGCGTCGCCGTGCTGCGGGGTGCCGGGGACCGCCCATGCGGTCGCGATCGTGGCGAGGCGCTTGAACGAGGTGGTGACGTGGTTGGAGAGCGTCGTGCTGGTCAGATCCGGGAAGAGCCCGTCGGCGCGGGACGGATCGAGGCCTTTCACCGCGGTGGTGGCGGCCCGGCCGGTCCGGGCGACGGCCGCGGCGATCCGCTCGTCGGTGAGGTCGAGGCCGGGGCCTCCCGTCAGCAGGGTGTGCCAGCGGGCGCGCAGCGCTCCGGCCTCGCCCGCCGCGGCGTGCGCGGCCCGGGGGGCGAGGGCGGGGGGCAGGGCGACGGCCGCGCCGAGCGCCGCCGCTCCGGCCAGGACGGTGCGGCGTGTCGTGCCGGTGCCTGGGGTCATGGTTCGTTCCTCACAGCAGGTGTCGGCGGTCGACGGCCCCGGCGAGCGCGGCGTGACCGGAAGGGTTGGGGTGCAGGCCGTCACCGCTGTCGTGGGCGGGCCGCATACGGGAAGGGCGTGCCGGGTCGCGCAGCGCGACGTCGAAATCGGCGACCGCGTCGAACAGCCGGCCGGTGCGGATCGCTCCGTTGATCCGCTGCCGTACCTCGTCGAGCTCCGGCGTCCAGCGCGTCCAGCCCTCGAACGGGGTGATGGTCGAACCGACGGTCCGCAGCCCCGCGTTCCGGGCCCGCAGGACCAGCTGGCGGTATCCGTCCAGGACGAGCGACGGGTCCGTCCGGGACGGCGGCTGCTGGAGGTCGTTGACGCCGAGCTGGACCAGGACGGTGCGCAGACCCGGCAGCGCGAGGACGTCGCGGTCGAACCGCGCCTGACCGCCGGGCCCGAACCGGGCGTCGTCCAGCAGCAGCCGGTTGCCGCTGACCCCGAGGTTGGCGACGGCCGAACCCGGGAGCCGCCGGGCCAACTGGTCCGGCCAGCGCAGATCGGCGTCGTCGGGCGTACCGACGCCCTCCGTGAGCGAGTCGCCCAGCACGGCGACGACCGGCCCGTGGGCGCCGTTCACCTCGACGCCCGTCAGGAGGAACACCGAGGTGGTGCGCACCCCGTCCACGCTGTGCGACGCGTGCGTGTCGCGGTGGAAGGACAACGGTCCGGTGGGGCCCGGCAGCCGGGTCTCCACCGTGAGCGCCGAACCCTCCGGGGCCCGCAGACCGTCGACCGTGTCGCTGGTCAGGGACGCACCCGCGGCCAGCCAGGCCTGCCGCCGTCCGCCGAACGTCACCGCCCTCCCGCCGGCCGTCACCGGACCGATCAGCACGGGTACGGCCCCGAAGGCGTGCCCGTACCTCAGGCGCACCCGGCCACCGGCGGAGAGGCGTACGGCCGCGGTGAACACCGCGTCGGTCAGGCCGGACGCCGCCACGGTGTCCGTCGCGGTCGGCGCGGTCTGGGCCGTCGCCCAGGAGGTGGCCCACGGGCCGGTGCGCCCGGCCCGTACGGATGCGCCGGACCGCGCGGCCCCGGCGGCGGGAGCCGTCGCCGCGACCCCCGCCACTCCCGCGGCGGCGGCCGTCAGCACCCCGCGTCTCGCGGGACCCCGGCCGCTCATCGCGGGCACGACCCGGTCGGGTCGTACCCGGCGCCGTAGGTGCCGACCGCGTCGCCACCCGTGTTGCCGCTCATGGTGTTGGTGCACACCGGGCCCTGCGGGGTGCGCATGAACTTGATGCCGCCGCCCGCGTTGCCGGTGATCGTGTTGCCGTACACGCTCGTCCCGGTGCCGTCGGTCGCGCTGTCACCGCCGAGGCGGACACCCGCGCCCACGTTGTCGTGCACGGTGTTGTAGCGGAATATGTTCCCGCTGCCGCGCGCGTCGAGACCGCCGGATCCGGGGTCCTTCTGGCCGCTGCAGTCGTTGTACTCGACGTAGTTGACGGTCGAGTTCTCCTTCACGTCCACGCACTCGTTGCCCCGGGTGACGATGGTGTTGTGGTGGATGCGGTTGTTCCTGCTGACGTCGGGTGCCGCGTCCGGGGCGCCGTTGGCGCCCTGCTGCTCGGGCGCCGTGCCGAGGTAGATCCCCTCGCCGTTCTTGCCGCCCCCGCCGAACCTGAAGTCGGCGACTCCGCAGTCGGTGATGGTGTTCCCGTCCACCTCCGCGCCCGTGACCAGGTAGCGCAGCCGGAGGCATTCGTCCGCCGCGTTCCTCAGCGTCATCCCGGTGATGTGCAGGGCACCCACCCCGTTGCCGGGAGTCGTGCTCATGACATAGATGAGCTTGAGGCGGTAGCCCGCCACGTCGTCGGCCGAGCCGTGCAGCCCGTCGACGGTGAAGCCGCTCAGCGTCGTCGAGTCGTGCCGCACCTGGACGATCCGGCTGCCGCCCGCGCCCTTCACCACCGCGTCCGAGGGGCCCGTGAGCGTGACGCCGGGGCGGGTGGTGACGATGTCCTGCCGGTACGTGCCCGGGGCGAGGTGGACCACCGCGCCGGTGGGCGCCAGGTCCAGGGCCTTCTGGATGCCGGCCAGCGGCGCCCCCGCCGACGTACCGGCGGCGGAGTCGTTCCCGGACGGCGAGACGTAGTACGCGGTGGCCGCCTCGGCGGCCGGGGACGGCGGGGCGCACAGGAGCGGGGTGGAGACGGCGAGCGCCGCGACGAGGGCGGTGCGCAGGGAACGGCTCATGGGGTGTGCCTCCTGGGATCGGCGAAGGACAGGGCGAGCAGTACGGGAACGCTGGGGCCCAGCAGCAGCGGCCCGAGCGGTACGACGAGGGAGAGCAGCACGGCGGAGATCGCGGCGCCGAGCAGCGCCGTGCCCCGGGCGGGCGACCCGAAGCCGAGCGCGAGCGCGCCGGCCGACCAGCTGCGGACCGAGCCGCCGGGGGTCCGGCCCGCCTCGGCCGCGAGAGCGGTGTGGTGGATGACGAGAGCGGCCGCGACGCCCGCCTGCGCGGCGAGCACGACGAAGGCCCAGGGCTCCGGACGCCCCAGCAGATGGACGATGTTCGCGGTGAGGACGGCCGCCGCCGCCGTGGAGAGCAGCCCGTGCGCCCACAGCGCCCGCCAGTAGCGCGGGAAGGCGGCGAAGGTGTTCAGGAAGACGCGGCTGTCGCCCTCGGTGCGCCAGAGCTGAAGGGCGTGCCCCATCGCGGCCAACGCGGGCAGCCAGGTCACGATCCCCAGGGACAGGACGGAGAAGGCCGCCCCGGCGACGGCCGGGAACGCGACGAACTCCAGGCGGCGCAGCAGCGCCGTCCCGCCGGACGGGAGGATTGCCCGCACGGTCAGCCGACCTTTCCCGTGTACGGCTCGGTCACGTCGAGGAGTACGCGTCCGTCCCGCTCCAGCCGCGTGCAGCGCACCACGTACGGCGCCCCGTCCCCCGGACCGAGCAGGACGGCGGCGGCGTCGGCGTCCACCCCTGCCGTACGGATGCGCCGGCCGGCCGGGGACAGGAGGACGGTCTCCCCGGCCCCCGGGAAGGCGACCCCGTACCCCTCGGCGCACGCGACCCGCTCCCCGCCCTCCGCCCCGCCCGGAGTCAGGGCGCTGAGGAAGTGCTCCCCGGCGGACCGCGGGGACGTCACGCGCAGCGTGTGCAGGGTGCGCGTCAGACGCAGCTCCGGCGTGCTGGACGTCGGATTGGCCTCGACCTCGGTGACCTCGCAGCCGACGGAGGCGCCGGCCGGAGCGAAGCGCTGGAGGAGGGCGGTGGCCGTCCCCGACCTGATCAGCGCGCTTTCGCCGGGCCCGGGTTCCACCGGGCGGTCGGTCTGGAGCAGGAACGTCCACGCACGCGCCGCCTCCGCCTCGGCCAGATCGAGCAGCACCAGCCGCCCCGACGGGGTGAACACCAGGGTCCGGTCCAGCCGCCGTACACCGAGCCCGGGGTCGTACATCGCGGCGATCTCCGCGGTGGCGTGCGCCCAGCCGCTGTCCGCGTCGGCCAGGACGTCGCGCTGCCGGGCCCGGCGCTCGTGGGGGATGCCCTCGTAGACGTGGTAGCGGTCCTCGTCCGCGTACCCCTGGCCGTCCACCAGCAGCAGGTTGTGGTGGGCCGCCCGCTTGCGGTTGCTGTAGCCCTCGTCGACGGCGAGGAAGGCGCCCTGCGAGACCAGCACGAACGAACCGGAGTCCGGATGGTGGTGCCCCTGGTTCAGGGTCTCCCACCCCAGCTCTGCCCGGTGCCGCGCCGAGGCCTCCCACGCCGTGTGACCGCCGCCCGGACTCGCCTTGAACGACACGAGGGTGGCGTCGTCGTCCCAGCTCGTACGGGCCGCGAGCAGGCCGAGGTCCGGGAAGAACGCGTGGGTCTCCGTCGGGCGGGCGGCCCGCACCGACGGGTCGTACCAGAGGTACTCCAGATAGGCCTCCGGCAGGATCCCCGGGCGCACCCCGCTCTCCGAGGCCTCCTGCCACAGCAGTTCGCCCGAGGCGAGGTCGCCCAGCCACTGGGCCTCCGCGATGCCGTACTGCGCGGCGAGCCGGTAGTACAGACCGGCACTGTGGCCGCTGCGCCGGTCGTGGCAGTCACCGTGGTCGACGTTGAACGCGAAGCCGGGCGCCGTCTGGTGGAGCCGGTAGCGGAACGTCGAGGAGAGGAAGCCGCCGCGCCCCCACCAGTCGATGCCCTCGGCCTCCTGGAGCAGGTCCAGGTGGATCGCCAGGAACGGCACGCCGTAGCGCCAGTAGACGACGCCCTCGGCGTGCGAACCGTCCGGCGGCATCAGGTCCAGGACGGTGCCGAGATTGTCCTTCGCGCGCTCGGTCCACTCCTGCTTGCCCAGCACGTAACCGGCCGTCGCCAGACCCGCGTAGCAGATCCAGTTGTGGTTCTGCCAGTACGACGACGACCACCAGCGCCCCTCGCTCGCCACCGCGAACTCGTACATCCGGCGGCCCTGGAGGAGCAGCTTGTACCGGAGCAGCGCCCGTACGCCGTCCGGGAGTTCGTCGCCGATCCACCGGTAGGCGAGTGCGAGGTGGTGCAGCAGCCAGCCGGCGTCCAGGTCGTGGTCCGGCAGGTGGGCGCGGCCCCAGTGCGGGAGGCGGACCGCGGCCTCGATCCAGCGCCGGCTCTCGGCCAGGTGCGCCGGATCACCGGTGGTGCGGTAGGCCAGCGCGGGGTTGGAGGCCGCGGGGCCGAGCCAGGTGATGCTGGCCAGGGGGTGCGTACGGGGCGGGGTGAGGCCGCGGTGACGGGCGGCCTCCTCCCGCAGGCGGAGTTCCCGCGCGGGGCGCGGCCCCGGCGGCGGGGTGGCGGAGAGCAGCACCGGTCAGCCCCCCGTCCTGAAACGCGCGGCCGAACCGTCCGCCAGTTCCACCGTCAGCTCCTCGCCGTCGAGTCGCAGGCCCGTCACCGCCGGACCCGCGGAGGCCGCCTGGTACACCGAGGCGTACGTGATCCGCTCGGCCTCCGCCGTGAAGTCGACCCAGGTGCGGGTGCGCTGCGGATCGTCCGCAGGCCCGGGGCCCGGCCTGGAGAACGGACGGACCTCCACCCCCGGGGTGGAGGTGTGCCAGCCGTGCAGGGTCTCGTCGCCGTACCAGGTGGTGCGCACGGGACCGCCGGCCTGCGCCTGCACGTCCAGAGCCGTCCCCGGGCGCAGCTGGCCGGTGACGCGGTGCGCCTTCCGGCCCGTCACGCTCAGCAGGTCCACCAGACAGCAGTCGGCCGCCATGACCCTGCGCACGGCACGCACCCCTTCGTACGCGGTGGTGACCTCGGCGGTCACCGAGCGGTCGTCCGAGGCCAGGAGCGCGCCCGCGCACTCCGCCTGCTCGGCCCCGTTCACCCGGAAGGCCGGATGCGCCTCGGTCGACGCGTACAGGTCCCTGAACTCCGCGTGGGCGTAGGGCACCTGGCCGGGATCCGGCTGCCACGGGGTCGTGTCGCCGTACAGGTAGAGCGACAGCTTGTCGCGGTGCCCGTGCGAGCCTCCGTGCGGGCCGAAGTCCAGCAGGGCGTGGATGCCGGCCGCGCGCACCACCGCGTATCCGGCCACGGGGAAGACCGTGACCCCGCCGGGCGCCGCACGCCGGGGCAGCGGGGGGCCCGCGAACCAGCCGCCGAGTTCACGGTCCAGCCCGTCGTCGTGGGCGCCGAGCTCCTGCCGGGCCCGGGAGGCCACCGCCTCCAGTCCGGCTGCGGGCACCAACTGCTGCGCCAGTGCGACCAGTTCGAGCCACTCCAGGGCGAGCGGGCGGCGCAGGTAAGGGCCGTCGTGCAGTGCGGGGAGCAGACCGCCCGGAGTCGCGACCGCGGCCAGCACCCCGGTCATCGAGGCCAGTACCCCGGCCACGTCGGACGGGATCGCCGCCGGGTCGGCGGACCGCAGTGCCAGCAGTGCCGCGCGCAGGACGAAGCCGTGGTAATAGGTGCTGCCCTCCCACTCCCAGCCGTCCTCGGCGACGGCCACCCGCAGATGCGCGTACAGCCCGTGCTCGCCCTCCAGCCACTGCTTCGCGCCGTCCCACTCCAGGCCGCGCGCCGCCGAGGCGGCCCGGCTCGCGGAGGCCCCGGCCGCGTTCAGCCAGGCGGTGTAGTTGGACGCCAGCTGCCCCCGGCCGGTCAGGACGCCACGGGCCTCCAGCGCCGCCACCTCCAGGTCGTCCAGCAGCGGCAGGACCGCGGTCAGGTCCTGTGTGCCGTCCTCGGCCAGGGTGATCACGGCGTGCCCGATGTTCACCGCCCAGATGGCGTCGGTCAGCGCCTGGTGGAAGAGGCGCCCGCGCAGCATCCAGCCCTGCGCGTCGCCGTGCCGCTCCGTGGCGAGGGACGCGTACAGGCCGGCGTACTCGACGAGCCGTGCCACCGCTTCCGCGCGCTCGCCGCGGTGGGCGAGCACCCGCAGGTGCCGTGCCCACGCCTGGTGCGACAGGACCGTCCAGGCCCCGCGCACCGCCGGGGAGTCCACCCGGCAGCCGTGGGCGCACCGCGCCCCGCCCGTGGGGAAGACGCCCGCGAGAACGTCACCGTGGTCGAGCTCCACACCGTGCGCCGGGCAGACGTACGCGTGCCACCAGCCGCCCCGCTCCCGGGGGATCCGCTTCAACGCGGCCACACGCCACCGTCGATGTCCACCGTGGTGGCGGTCAGGAACCCCGAGGCGGGCGAGGCCAGATGGACGACCGCGTGGGCGACGTCCTCCGGGGTGCCGGCGCGGCCGACCGGGATACCGGCCTCCATCGCCTCCTGGGCGGGGACGGCGGTGAACGTGTCGTGGAACGCGGTGCCCTTGATGAAGCCCGGGGCGACGGTGTTGACCGTGATGCCCGTGCCCGCGAGCTCCTTCGCGAGCCCCTTGGTGAAGCCCCGCACACCGGCCTTGGCGGCCGCGTAGGCGACCGAGCCGGGTCCGCCGCCGTTGTGCGCGGCCAGCGAGGACATCGTGATGACGCGTCCGGCGGCGGACCGCGTGAGATGCGGCAGAGCGGCCCGCACCGTGCGGAAGGTGGACGTCAGGTTGGTGGAGACGACCCGGTCGAAGTGGTCGTCGGACATCTCGGCTATCTTCTCGCGGCCGATGAGGTGGCCCGCGTTGCAGACGAGGACGTCCAGCCCGCCGAGGAACCCGGTGGCCTCCTCGACGAGCAGGTCCACCTCGGCGGTCACCGTCGCGTCCGCCCTGAACGCCTTGGCCCTGCGGCCCAGCGCCTCGATCGCGGAGACGGTCCGCGCCGCCTCGTCGGCGGAGGAGTGGTAGTGGACGGCGACGTCGGCGCCGGCCTCGGCCAGGGCGACGGCGATGGCACGGCCGATGCCGTGCCCCGCCCCCGTGACGAGGGCGCGGGAGCCGTTGAGATCAGCAGACATGGGTGAAGCCCTTTCGGTGACCGGCCCGCGGTGGGCCGGAACCGGTCACTTGAGACCGGCGGTTGCGAAGCCCTGCACGAAGTAGCGCTGGCCGATGAGGAAGAGGACGACCATGGGCAGGGTGGCGAGCGTGGTGCCCGCCATCAGGAAGTGCCACTGGGTGCCGTTCTCCGTCTTGAAGACGGAGAGGCCCACCTGGATCACCCGCAGGCTGTCCGTGTGGGTGACCAGCAGCGGCCAGAGGAAGTTGTTCCACGACGATTCGAAGGTCAGCAGCGCCACGGTGATGAAGGCGGGCTTGACCTGCGGCGACATGATCCGCGAATAGATCCGGTACTCACCGAGCCCGTCCAGCCGGGCCGCCTCCTCCAGTTCCACCGGAAGGTCCAGGTAGAACTGCCTGAAGAGGAAGACCGCGAACGGGGTGACCGCTCCGGGGACGATGAGCGCCCACCAGCTGTCCAGCCACCCGCTGCCGCCCTGGCCGAGGATGTCGTTGCCGCCGGCCAGCGGCATGAAGCGGACGATCAGGAACTCCGGCAGGACCTTGGTGTACGTCGGGATCATCAGGGCCGCGACGAACAGGTAGAAGATCGTCTCGCTGCCGCGGAACCTGATGCGGGCCAGCGCGTACCCCGCCATCGACGCCACCAGCACGTTGAGCACGGTGTGGCTCACCGCGATCACGAAGCTGTTCCGGGCGTACGTCGCGAACGGCGCCGCCTTCAGGGCGTCGACGTAGTTCCCGAACTCCCAGTGCTCCGGCAGCAGCCCGGCGTCCTGGGAAGCGATCTCCACCGGAGTCTTGAGCGAGGTGATCACCATCCAGACGAACGGCACCACCATCAGCAGGGAGACGGCCGACAGGGTCGCGTAGAGCGCGATCCGGCCGACGGGGACGGACCTGCCCTTGGCCGGGGCCTTCGCCGGAGCCTTCGGCGTCCCGGCCGCGGGAGCCGGTTCCAGCAGCTCAGTTGTGGCCACGACTGCCTCCCATCATCCGCTTGTTGACCAGGGTGAAGCCCATCAGCAGCACGAAGAGCACCAGTGACTGCGCGCTGGCGTAGCCGACGCGGAACTCCCGGAACGCGGACTTGTAGATCTCGTACGTCATCATCGTGGTGCTGTTGGCGGGGCCGCCGTCGGTCAGGATGTAGATCTGGTCGAAGGACTGGAACGCGCTGATCATCGAGGTGATGAGCACGAAGAACGTCGCCGGCTTCAGCAGCGGCAGCGTGATCGAGAAGAACTGCCTGACCCTGGAGGCGCCGTCCACGGACGCGGCCTCGTACAGCTCCTTCGGCAGGGACTGGAGGGCGGCGAGGTAGATGAGCATCTTCATGCCGATGCCCTGCCAGATGCCGACCAGGATCACCGACGGGAGCGCCCAGGTCGTCGAGGACAGCCAGGCCGGGCCGTCGATGCCGAGGAACGAGAGCACCGTGTTGAGCAGGCCGTTGCCCGGGTTGTAGATCCACAGCCAGACCAGCGCGATCGCGACGGTGGCGGTGACCTGGGGGAGGAACACGGCGGTCCGGAAGATGCCGCGCGCCTTGAGACCCGTGTGCAGGGCGAGGGCCACCAGCAGGCCCAGCGCCATCCCGAAGGGCACGGTGAAGAAGGTGTACAGCAGGGTGTTGCCGATGGACTTGACGAAGACCGCGTCGTCCAGCATGTCCCGGAAGTTGGCCAGGCCCACGAACTCCGGCGCGGTCAGCACGTCGTACTTCGTGAAGGCCAGGGCCACCGAGACCACGACCGGGAGGCCGATCCACAAGGAGGCGTGCAGCAGCGCCGGGGCCACCATGAGCATGCCCGCCCGGCGCCTGCGGCGCCCCGGGCCGGTGGGCGCGCGGCGGGTGCGTTGCGCCGCGGGTGCCCCGGGAGGGGAAGGCGGGCGGGCGGGCCGTGCCTTCACTACGGATGTCGTTGACACAGTGTCGGTCCTTACATCCGGCCGATGGCGGCCTCGGCGAGACGGCCGAGCTCCGCGATGGCGTCCTTCGCGGACTGACCGCCCACGATCGCGGGCTCCAGCGTCGGCTTGATCTTCTCGCGGATCTCCATCCAGGCGGCGGTGCCGCCCTCCGAGACCGCGTGCTGCAGATTCCGCAGGGAGAGATCGACGAACTGGTTCTCCTTGACGTAACCCGTCCCGTCGAGGTCACGGAGACCGGGAACCGAGCCGCGCTGCTCCGCCGCGCCCAGGACCGAGTCGGGAGACGCGAGGTACCCGACGAGCGCACGGGCTGCGGCGGGGTGCTTGGAACGCGCCGACGCGGTGACGAGCGTGCCGCCCTGGAGCATCGCCGGCCTGCGGTTGGCCAGGACGAACGCGCCGAGCCTGTCCTCCTCGATCAGTTCCGGGTTCTGCTCCTTGGTCTGGACCCACAGGGCGCTGGTCGTCATCATCATCGACGCCTTGCCCGTCTGTACGTTGGAGGGGGCCCCGGCGTCCGTCTTCTTCGCGTAGTCGGCCGATCCGTCCGCCACCAGGTCCTTGAAGAACTGCAGTGCCCCGACACCGCGCGCGTCGGTGAACAGCACCTTCCTGCCGTCGGCGCTGAACAGCTGGCCGCCGTTGGCGAAGAGGAAGGTCTCCCAGCACTGGCGCAGATCGATGGAGAACGGGTCGAAGCCGACGCGCCCGTCCCGGGTGAGCTGCTTCGCCACGGCACGCAGCTCCGCCCAGTCGGCCGGTGTCTTCTTCACCCCGGCCTCAGCGAAGTGGTCCTTGCGGTACACGACGATCCGGGTGTCCAGGACGACGGGCAGGGCGTAGAGCTTGCCGTCGTAGCGCGACGGCTCCAGCACGCGCTTCTCGTAGTCGTGCGCGGAGGCGAGTTCCTCCGGAAGCTCGGCGAGCGCCTTCTTCGCGGCGAACGGAGGGATCCAGCCGACGCCCATCATCAGCACGTCGGGCAGCAGCCCCCCGGCGAGGCCGGTGGTGATCTTCTCGTTGAGCTGCGCATACGTGGTGTAGTCCACGTTCACCTTGACGTCCGGATACTTCTTCCGGAACCCGCCGAGGATCTTCTGTTCCAGCAGCGTCTTCCCGTCGGCGCCTTCGTAGATCGGTGTGAGCAGCGTGATCTCGCCCTCGGCGGGGCCGTCGGCCGAACCGGCGGTCGACGCGCCGCCGCCACAGCCGCTGAGAGCGGCCGCGGCGGTGCCGGCGCCCATCGCGGCGAGCACGGACCGTCTGTTGAGTTCCATGGGACACCCCTTTTGAGGTGGAGCGGTGGATCGATCCAGCGATGACGTCCCGACATGGCTGGGAAGTGCTGGTAAATCGATGCAGTGATGCTAAGAACGCCTTGAGAGTGGCGTCAACAGCTGATGCACAAGAATTTTCAGGGATGTTAACGGGTGTACCGGTAGAGCCAGTTCAGTAAATCGGTACACTAGGCTCGGCAGTGCGTTCCGAACCGGAGGTGGCATGAGCGGGGTAACGATCCATCAGGTCGCGGAGGCCGCAGGGGTCTCCGCCAGCACGGTCTCCAACGTCCTCAACGGGCGTACCGACCGTATGCAGGCGGCCACCCTGGCTCGCGTGGAGCAGGCGATCGAGCAGCTCAACTACCGCCCCAACCGGGCGGCCCGCATGCTGCGCACCGGCCGGATCAAGGTCATCGGCCTGATCGTGCCGTCCGTCGCCAACCCCTTCTGGGGGGCGCTGGCGAGGGAGCTGGAGGCCATCGCGCTGGCCGAGGGCTACCACGTACTGCTCTGCAACAGCGAGCGTGACCCCGCCCGCGAGCTGAAGTACGGCGAGGAGTTGCTCGCCGACGGGGTGAGCGGCGTCGTGCTCTGCTCCTCGCTCCCCTCGCTCGACCACATGACGCCCCTGCTCAGCAGAGGGCTCAAGATGGTCGCCTTCGACCGGACCGCGCAGTCGGGGGACCCGTCGTCCCTGGCCAGCATCAGTGTCGACAACGCGATGGGGGCCGAGCTCGCCACCCGTCATCTGATCGAACTGGGCCACCGGAAGCTCGCGTTCGTCTCCGGATCCGTCCACAGCGTGAACCGCCGGGAGCGTCTGCGGGGCTTCCGGTCGGCCCTGGAGGCGGCGGGTATCGATCCGGCCGGAGCGATCGTCTGGCCCGGAGCGGACACCACCGAGTTCGGTGACAAGGACGCGGCGGAACTGGGCCGGAACGCCGCCCGGGAGCTCCTCTCCCGCCCGGACCCGCCTACCGGCTTCGTCGCCATCAACGACATGTGCGCGATCGGTATCTGCCGGGGAGCCAGGGACGCGGGGCGCGGCGCCGGACGGGACGTATCGGTCGTCGGATTCGACGACATCCTGCTCGCCGACCTCTTCGAGCCGCCGCTCACCACGGTCCGCCAGCCGCTCCCGGAGATGGCGGCGGAGACCTTCCAGCAGCTACGGGCCCGGATCGACTCCGCCCCGGCGGCAGGGCGGTCCCTGCTGATCAGACCCCGGCTGGTGGTCCGGGAATCGACCGCACCCGCGCCGACGGCCGCCCCGGCGACGGATGCGGCACCCGCCCCGGTGGGCGACGGCGGGGCCACCCGTACGACGGTGCCGGCCCCCTCCGCCGCCCCGGCGCTCGCCGCGACAGGACCGGGCCACCGCCTCACCGGCTGACCGGACCGGAAGCGGCCCGCCCCGCTCCGGAGGCCGAGGAGGCCGGCGGAGCGGGGCGGGACAGTCGGTCCGGAGGGGCGGGGACCCGTGCCGGTGGTCAGGTCCCGCCCCCGGGGAGGGGGCGCGGTCCCCGCCGGACCGACAGGACGGGGAAGCGGCGTGAGCCGCTCAGGAAGCCGTGCAGGCGCCGACGACCGGAGCCGCCGTACCGCCGTTCGTCGTCACGGTGAACCCGAAGCTCGTCGAGGCACCGGCCGCCAGCGTCCCGTTCCAGGTGGGTCCGACCGTCACCACGTCGCCCGACGTGGTGGGCGTGCCGTTCCACAGCGCGGACACCTTCTGCGGCGAGGGCACCGTCACCGGGACCGACCAGCCGGTGATGCCCGAAGCGCCGGCCTTCACGGTCACCTCGCCGTTGTAGCCACCGCTCCACGAGGCGGTCCGGGTGTACGTCGCCGTGCAGGCACCGGTGCCGCCGCCCCCGCCGCCGTCACCGCCCCCGCTCGATCCGCCCAGCGCGGCGAGCACCGCGTCGTAGGCCGGCTTCTTGTTGTAGTCGCCGTCGAAGAGCAGCGGTGTGCCGCTGCTGCGCCACGAGTACTTGTCCGTGACGCCCCAGACGGTGAGCCCCGTGCACCGGGTCACGGCCAGGCAGGCGTTCACCACCTTGGTGTAGTTCGCCGCCTGGGCCGAACCGGAGCCCTCGATGTCCAGCTCGGTGATCTGCACGTCGACACCGAGGTC
Source organism: Streptomyces sp. NPDC058008 (assembly GCF_042886395.1). Lineage (NCBI taxonomy): Bacteria > Bacillati > Actinomycetota > Actinomycetes > Kitasatosporales > Streptomycetaceae > Streptomyces > Streptomyces sp. NPDC058008. Next base: position 168,261 of record NZ_JBHVQX010000014.1, read on the forward strand.
GGCGAAGCGCTGCAGATTGGCCTGGAAGTCGGACGGGACGGGGGAGTTGCTGTTGAAGTGCGACTGGAAGCCCACGCAGTCGATCGGGACGCCGCGCTGCTTGAAGTCCTTCACCATGTCGTAGACCGCGTTGCTCTTCGCGTTCTGACCGTCGGTGTTGTAGTCGTTGTAGCAGAGCTTGGCGTTCGCATCGACCGTACGAGCGGTGCGGAACGCCTCCTCGATGAAGCCGTTGCCGAGCTTGTCCTGGAACGGCGAGCTGCGCCGCGCCCCGCTGCTGCCGTCCTGGTAGGCCTCGTTCACCACGTCCCACGAGTGGATCTTGCCCTTGTAGTGGGTCATCACCTGGGTGATGTGGTTGTTCATCGCCGAGCGCAGATCGGTGGCCGCCAGACCGCTCACCCAGCCGGGCAGTTGCGAGTGCCAGACGAGGGTGTGGCCCCTGACCTTCATTCCCTTGCCCTGCGCATGGCTGACGATCTGATCCGCCGCCGAGAAGCTGAACGAGTTGCGGGAGCCTTCGACGGCGTCCCACTTCATCTCGTTCTCGGGCGTGACCGAGTCGAACTGGGCGTCGAGCGTGGACGCGTACGCCGCTTCACCGAGGTGGTTCGCGGCCACGGCCGTGCCGAAGTAGCGGCCCTTCGCGGCCGCCGCGTCGCCGAGGGCGCCTACCGCGTGGGCGTTGCCCGCGAGGGCGACGACACCGGCCGCGGCGAGAACGCCCGCCGTGACGAGGGACAGCGCCCTTCTGGCGCGGGCCGGCGGGTGGGTGCGGGCGAGGCCGCCCGGGGAATTCTGGGCCATCACGTTTCCAGCCTCTTCTTCCGGTTGCCGGGCGGTTCGAACAGGGCGCCCGGACAGGGGGATTCGGACCGTTCGAGGTGCGCTGTGCGGCCGTCGGAGGGCGCGAGGAAGGCGGGGTCGCCGACGGGAGGACGAGCCGTGGCACAAGGGGAGCGTGGGAGAGTATGACGCTCGGCGGGAAGCCGCGTCAACGCAGTGTTTCCGAAATATTTCCGAGCCAACTGCCGCTCATTTGAGGGTTGTTGTCGGTTCGGCCTGCTGATTCAGGTTGTCGTGCCGCGGCGTCGGAGTCGACCTCCGGGGAACTTCGTGAGCGGGTCGCGATCCTGTCGAAAGATCATCGCGTCACCGAGCGAAAGTTTCGACGTGTGTTCGGGGCCGGAAAACACCTGGCGGAACCCCGGAGGGCGGTGCGCGGACCCCCTCCGGGGGAGGCCCGCGCCCGCTGCCGCGCCGTGTCTTCAGTCGTGCCGTGCCCTCTGCCGTGTCCTCAGCTGTGCCGTGCCCTCAGCCGCCGATGAGGGAGAGGCCGAGCACGACCCCCGCGGAGACGGTCACCCTCCCGGGTGTGAGATCGCCTTCGTCGCCACCGCTCCGATGACTGCTGTGGCTCCGGTAGCTCTGCATCTGCTCGGCGTCCACGTCCTTGATGTGGATGACGGGGCCGAGCTGCGCCCCGGCCGCCTCCGCGTACAGAGCCGCCTTCTCTCGCGCCGCCGTCACGGCCGCCGTGCGCGCACGGGCGCGCAGCTCCTTCTTCGCGCGCACGTCGAACTCGACGGCCTGGACCTCGTTGGCCCCGGCGTCCACGACGTCGATGAGCACGGTCTCCAGGACGTCCAGCTCACGCAGCTCGATCACGAAGGAGGCCGTGCACTCGTAGCCCAGGAAGGTGCGCTCGTTGCCGTAGCTCCACTGGGACGACAGGTTCAGCCGGGAGGTGGACACGGCCGTCTCGGGGATCTCGTGGCCGCGCAGCACCTCACGGATCCGGTTCACCCCGCTCCGTGTGGCGGCGAACGCCTCGCCCGGCTGGTTCTCGGTCTGCGATATCGCGACGCGGAGGCGTGCCAGGTCGGGTGCGGCTTCCACGCTCGCCGCTCCGAACACCGACACGCCCCACGGGCTCTCGATGGACTGGGTACCGTTCATGCCGGTCATCCAATCAGCGGAACCCCGCTCAGTCGGAGGAAACGGTCCAGCCCGTCGCCTCGATCCGGCCCGCGTCGCCGGACCTGCTGTCGTCGAAGAGGGTGCGCCCGCCGTCCTCGACCCGGATGCCGTCCACGTAGGCGCCGCGTCCGACGTACAGCTGGTCGGTGGTGTAGCGCCAGCGGAGCCGCACCTGGGTGCCCCGCCACCCGCTGAGATCGGCCTCCAGCCGGTGCCAGACGCGACCCGACCAGCCGGACACGGTGCCGTCCGGACGGGACACGGGCTCCCCGGACCCGCCCTGCCGCGTCTCGACCGTGGTGAACGGTACGGGCCGCCATGTCGCCCCCGAGTCCGACGAGGCCTCCAGGCGCAGGATGTCCGAAGCCGGTTCGGTGTCCCACCACAGGCCGCAGCTCAGCGAGGGGCGGGAGGTGACCGGTCGCAGCGCGGGCAGGGCGAGGGTCGCGGTGGCGGCGCTCGCCATGCCGGAGAACCAGGCGGTGCGGCCCCGCACCGGGCGGACGGGTACGGCGCGCGCCATCCTGTTGGCCGCCGCGACCCGTGGAGCGCTGCCCGAACGCCAGGAGCGCACCGGGTGGACGGAGTTGCCCAGGACGATCAGGAACGAGTCGGTCGTCGGGTCGAGGACCAGGCTCGTGCCGGTGAATCCGGTGTGCCCGGCCGTGCGCGGGGTGGCCATGGCCCCCATGTACCAGTGCTGGTACAGCTCGAAGCCCAGGCCGTGCTCGTCGCCGGGGAACGCGGTGTTGAAGTCGGTGAACAGCAGGTCCACGGACTCCTCGGAGAGGATCCGGGACCTCCCGTAGATTCCCCCGTTGAGCAGCGTGCGGGCCAGCACCGCGAGGTCCCAGGCGCACGAGAAGACACCCGCGTGGCCCGCGACGCCGCCCAGGCTGTACGCGTTCTCGTCGTGGACCTCGCCCCAGACCAGCCCCCGCTCCAGCCCCGACCAGGGCAGCCGGGCGTCCTCGGTCGCCGCGATCTTCGGCTTCCAGGAGGCGGGCGGGTTGTACCGGGTGCGGTGCATACCGAGCGGAGCGGTGATCTCCTCACGGAGCAGGGTGTCCTGGGTGCGGCCGGTGATCTTCTCCAGGATCAGCTGCAACGAGATGAGGTTGAGGTCGGAGTAGAGGTACTTCGTGCCGGGAGCCGAGGCCGGGACCTCGTCCCAGAGCAGCCGCAGCTTCCCCTCGCGGGTCGGCTCCTCGTAGAGCGGGATCCAGGCGCGGAAGCCCGAGGTGTGGGTGAGCAGCTGACGGACCGTGATGCCCTGCTTGCCGCCTCCGGCGAAGTCCGGGAGATAGGAGGCCACCGGCGCCTCCAGCTCCAGCGCGCCCCGCTCGATCTGCTGCACGGCGAGGATCGAGGTGAACAGCTTGGACACCGAGGCCAGGTCGAAGACCGTGTCCTCGGCCATGGCGATCTGCTGCTCAGGAGGGAACTCCACCCCCCGGTCGGTCGCCTCGTCGTACGCCGCGTACCGCACGGCGCTCCCGATCGGCCGGTGCAGCGCCACCGTGCCGCCCCGGCCGGCGAGCAGGACCGCACCCGCGTACCAGGGGTGCGCGGGGGAGTCCGTGAGGTACTTCTCCGCGTCGGCGACGAGCAGGTCGAGCTGTTCCGGCAGCAGTCCCGCGCGCGCCGCAGGCCCGCGGCGCAGTGTCGGCGCTCCCCGCCCTGTTCCCATACCCGTCCCGGTTCCCGATGCCGCGCCCTGGGGTCCGCCGTCCCGCGCCCCGGCACCCCGCCCGACGCCTGCCGCCGCTCCCGCGACCCCCGCGAAGGGGATCGGGGCGAGGGCGAACGCTCCGCCCAGGGCCAGTATCCCGCCGGCCGCCTTCCGGCGGCTCATTCCCCGTCCCGACACGTCTCCGGCCATCCGGAACCCCTTCCCCTCACGTCGAAAGCACCTGCGCGAAAGTAACTTTCGAAATCTCGTACGGTGATGAAACTTCCTGCCGAAGCAGAGGCTACTGGCACCGCAGCCACCCCGGGGCTCCTCGCGCCAGAAAGAAAGTGACGAGTAATCAGGTGGTGATCAGGTGACGTCCTGCCGAGCGCATATGCCCGAGAACGGCGGTACGGGATGGTCTCGGCTGTCCGCTGTCCGCTGTCCGCCGTCCGCCGTCCGCCGTCCGCCGTCCGGGCCCGGCGTACGCGCGTTCCGGCCGGCGCGTCCCTGGCTCGGCCGCCGGTGCCGTCGGTCCGGACCGACACCGGCGTTCCGGCCCTTGACCCCCGGCCGCCGCCCACCCAGGATCACGCCATGACAGGTGTACGCAGCAGCACAGTGGACGGAGTCGTGACGCGCAGCGCACGGCGCACCCCGGGACGCACCGCCGTACGGTACGCCGAAAGGTCCTGGACCTACGCCGCCCTGGACGAGGCCGTCAGTACGGCCGCCGCCGTGCTGACCTCCGCGCACGGGCTGCGCCCCGGTGACCGGGTGGCTTCCTACGCCCACAACTCCGACTCCTACCTGATCGCCTATCTGGCCTGCGCCCGGGCCGGGCTGGTCCATGTGCCGGTCAACCAGAATCTGACCGGCGAGGACCTCGCGTACGTCCTCAGTCAGTCCGGCAGCGCTCTCGTCCTGACCGACCCCGGCCTCGCGGCGCGCATCCCGGCCGGCCACGCCGTACGGCAGCTGCGCGACGCGCCGGACTCACTGCTCGGCCACCTGGCCACCCCGCGCCCCTTCACCCCCGAACGCGAGCCCGGCGCCGACGATCTGGTCCAGTTGCTCTACACCTCCGGAACCACCGCGCAGCCCAAGGGCGCGATGATGACGCACGGTGCGCTGGTCCATGAGTACGTCAGCGCCATCGCAGCCCTGGACCTGCGAGCCACCGACCGGCCGGTGCACTCCCTGCCCCTCTACCACTCGGCGCAGACGCACGTGTTCCTGCTGCCCTACCTGGCGGTCGGCGCAGAGAACACCATCCTCGACGCCCCGGACGCGGGAGCGATCTTCGACCTGGTCGAAGCCGGCCGGGCGGACAGCCTCTTCGCTCCGCCCACCGTCTGGATCGGACTCGCCAACCACCCGGACTTCGCCACCCGTCGGCTCGACGGGCTGCGCAAGGCGTACTACGGGGCTTCGATCATGCCCGTGCCCGTCCTGGAGCGACTGCGCGCGAGGCTGCCGGAACTTGCGTTCTACAACTGCTTCGGCCAGAGCGAGATCGGCCCCCTCGCCACCGTCCTCGGCCCCGACGAACACGAGGGGCGGATGGACTCCTGCGGACGGCCCGTGCTCTTCGTCGAGGCGAAGGTGGTCGACGAGGACGGCGAGGAGGTGCCCGACGGGACGGCGGGCGAAGTGGTCTACCGCTCCCCGCAGTTGTGCCAGGGCTACTGGGACAAGCCGGAGGAGAGCGCCGAGGCCTTCCGCGACGGCTGGTTCCACTCCGGTGACCTCGCCGTGCGCGACTCCGAGGGCTACTTCACGGTCGTCGACCGGGTGAAGGACGTCATCAACTCGGGAGGGGTGCTCGTCGCCTCCCGCCAGGTGGAGGATGCCCTCTACACCCACCCTGCGGTGGCCGAGGCCGCCGTCGTGGGGCTGCCCGACGCCCGCTGGATCGAGGCCGTCACCGCCGTCGTCGTGCTCCGGGGCGAGGCCTCGGAAGCGGAACTCATCGAGCACGCCCGGGGGAGGATCGCTCACTTCAAGGCCCCGAAGAGGGTCCTGTTCGTCACCGAACTCCCACGCAACGCCAGCGGCAAGATCCTCAAGCGGGAACTGCGCGACCGATTCGCTGAAGCCGAAGCCGAAGCCGAAGCCGAAGCCGAAGCCGAAGCCGAAGCCGAAGCCGAAGCCGAAGCCGAAGCCGAAGTTGGGTTCGGTGCTGGTGCCGCCGGTGCTGGAGGCGAGCCGGGACAATGATCGGGGTCAGGGCCGGAGGTGGATCCGGCGTCGTCCTCCACGGCTCGGCGACCGGAGTCCTGGGCGCCGGCCTCCGAGGGGCAGGGCAGCTGACGTGGCCGGGGTGGCAGACGACGTCGGGGTGGCTCGTGGGGTTCAGGTAGCCCGGGCGTGTGCGCACGCCTGATCTCTGTCGGGCTCGGTGTGCCACCGTGTCCGGAATACGTGCGGATCCCGTGGTGCGCCGATGCGCGACCGGGTGCGGCGGCCCGCCATGGTGAGCGCTACCGGTGGGTCATCGGCTCCCGCTGTGGACGCCCCGCACGCCGAGACGGCCTCCCGGACCCACGCCTCTTCCCCGGTCAGCCCCGTCGGTGATCGCGGAACGCCCTGCCGTCACGTCATGCGGCCGTGGTCCGCGTACCCCGTTCGCAGTCCTGGGTGTGATCCCTCCTCGGCCCTCGTTCCGGAACGAGTGACCTGCGTAAACGATCGCCGCGCGGCCAAGACCCGCGCCTGGCCGGGTGACGTGCGGGGCGGCACCTCCTGTTGCGCGGGTGACTGACTGTCGGTTGCCTCGGAAACGGAGCACAGCAGAGGCGCCGCGCAGACCGGCCGGACCCTGCCCCTGTAGGAGGATCCACATGCGCGACACACGCATCGGTGCGGGTATCTGTCTGGCCGTAGCCGCTCTCGCCCTCTCGGCCCCGGCCGCGGATGCGGCGGCCGAGCCTTCCGGTGAACAGACCATGCGCATCAGTCCGGGGAAGGCCTCACCGGGCTCACAGGTCACTGTCAGCACCAGAGCCTGCGGCAAGGAGACCTACGGCAAGGGCACCTCGGAGGCAGGAGGCGCCTTCCACCTCTTCCAGGGCGACCGGGAGGGCGTACTGGTCGGCGTGTTCGACATCCCGGCGGGGACCCGGCCCGGCACCGACACCGTCACGGTGAAGTGCCCGCCACGAACCAAGATCACGGACACCTATCCGATCGTCGACCGCGCCCCCACGGGCGGGGTCGCGGCCGGTTTCGGGGCACCCGCGGACCAGGGCACGCAGCTCGCCGCCGGCGGTGCACTGCTCTCGGCGGCCTTGGCCGGGGGAGTGGTCAGGGTGCGCCGCCGTACAGGGGCCGTCCGTTCCCGGGCCCGGTCCTGACCTCTGCCGGACCCAGTAGGGACGCCTGCGGACCCAGGGCTGACGTCTGCGGACCCAGGACCGACGCCGGTGGGCGGGCCCGGTCGCTTTTGCGCGGTAGGGGCTGGCGGAGGTTCCGAGCGGGCCGCCCGCCGCCGTACCTGAGGGAAGGATTCGTGACCGTCAGGCCGGCGGTGTCCTGGCCGGGTCCGCCCTGGCGGAGACTCCCCAACCCGCCGCATACCGCCCGTGCCTGGAGACGGGACGCGCGTCCGCCGCCCCGTCGCCCTGGCCGGCTGATCGGGCCTGGCATGGCAGCTACCCCACCGGTTCCACCTACCCCACACGTCTCACCACCCGCTGCGGAGCAGAGGCACACGCGATGGAAAACGGGCACACGACCAGCACCTCGGCCCAGTCCTTCCCGGCGGTCAAGCACCTCGTCTGGGCGCTGGTGGCCGGCACGGTGCTGGTGATCAGCGGACTGAGGGACGACCGGCCACCACAGCCCCCGGGCACCGGAGCCGCCGCTCCCGCCACCGCGCCACCCACCGCTCCTGCTCCCGCCCTGCTGCCGTCCGACGCCACCCCCGCGTCACCCTCCGCGCCCGCCCCGGCAACGTCCGAGGCTGACCTTGTGAAACCCCGCACCCAGACCCTTGCCTACCCGGCCCCGGAACACCCCGTGCTCCAGCCTCCCTTCCGCGCGCGCTGGCCCTCGCTGGCCCCGGCGCCCCTGCTCCGGCCGCCCGCGGGCCCGTCCCCCCTGATTCCCCTGCCGACGGGACACGCCCCGGCAGCCCCTGTCGATGACGGCGCGGCCCGGCTGGCCGCCACGCCTACGGAACCCGGCCGGAGCGCCTCTGTCCCGCACCCCGAGGTGCGGCCGCTCCCGCCCTCGACCCCGCTCCGGCTTCGCATCCCGTCCATCAAGGTGGACGCACCCATGATGAAGCTCGGCCTGAACACGGCGGGCGCACTGGAGCCCCCACCCGACAACAACCCCGTACTCACCGGCTGGTACGCCGGCGGCACGGTGCCGGGAGCCGTGGGGACTGCCGTCACGGCCGGGCACGTGGACACCCGCCTCGGGCCCGGTGCCTTCTACGAGCTGGGATTCGTACGCAAGGGCGCCACCGTCGAGATCCTTCGCGCCGACGCCCGCACCGCCGTGTTCACGGTCTACGCCGTCGAGGTCTACAACAAGAAGAACTTCCCGGACCGGAAGGTCTACGGTCCCTCGACCCGGCCCGAACTGCGCCTGATCACCTGTGGAGGCGCGTACGACAGGAAGACGGGATACCAGGACAACGTCGTGGTCTTCGCCACCATGACCGCCTCGCGCTGACCCAGCCCACCCGTTCTGCGGCCTCCTGCCGATCAGGTTGGTCAGTCCGTACCCTCCGACGGCCTCACGGTGCCTCAGCCCGCCTCCCGCAGGTCGACGATCCGCCGTATCTTGCCGACGGACCGCTCCAGTGTCTCCGGGTCGACGATCTCGACCCCGACACTCACACCCACCCCGTCCTTCACCGCCGCCCCGATGGCCAGGGCGGCGGCCTCGCGCTCGGCCGTCGACGCACCGGCCCGCGCCTCCGCCCGGACGGTCAGCGCGTCCAGGCGCCCCTCCCGGGTCAGCCGCAGCTGGAAGTGCGGGGCCACGCCCGGGGTCCGCAGGACGATCTCCTCGATTTGGGTGGGGAAGAGATTCACCCCGCGCAGGATCACCATGTCGTCGCTGCGCCCGGTGACCTTCTCCATCCGCCGGAAGGCACGAGCCGTACCCGGCAGCAGCCGCGTCAGATCCCGGGTCCGGTAGCGGATCACCGGCATGGCCTCCTTGGTGAGCGAGGTGAAGACCAGTTCGCCCTCCTCCCCGTCGGGCAGGACCTCGCCGGTGAACGGGTCGACGACCTCAGGGAAGAAGTGGTCCTCCCACACGTGCAGCCCGTCCTTGGTCTCGACACACTCCTGAGCGACGCCCGGCCCCATCACCTCCGAGAGCCCGTAGATGTCGACCGCGTCGATGGCGAACCGCTCCTCGATCTCGCAGCGCATCTGCTCCGTCCACGGCTCGGCCCCGAAGATCCCGACCTTCAGCGACGTCGTCCGGGGATCGATGCCCTGGCGCTCGAACTCGTCCAGCAGCGTCAGCATGTACGAGGGCGTGATCATGATGATCTCGGGCCGGAAGTCCTGGATCAGCTGGACCTGGCGAGCCGTCATGCCCCCGGACGCCGGGATGACGGTGCAGCCGAGGCGTTCCGCCCCGTAATGAGCCCCCAGCCCTCCGGTGAACAGCCCGTAGCCGTACGCCACATGGACCTTGTGGCCGGGGCGGCCGCCCGCCGCCCTGATCGACCGGGCGACCACGTCCGCCCAGGTGTCCAGGTCCCGCTCGGTGTACCCGACCACCGTGGGACGGCCGGTCGTGCCGCTCGACGCGTGCAGACGCCGCACCCGGTCCTCGGGAACGGCGAACATCCCGAACGGGTAGTTGTCGCGCAGGTCGGCCTTGACGGTGAACGGGAAACGGGAGAGATCGGCGAGCGTACGGCAGTCATCCGGGCGCAACCCGGCCTTGTCGAAGGCCGCGCGGTAGAAGTCCACGTTGTCGTAGGCGTGCCGCAGCGTTGCCCGGAGCCGCTCCAGCTGCAGGGACTCCAGCTCGTCGCGGCCGAGCCGCTCACCGGCGTCGAGCAGCACGGACATACGGATCATCCCCTCACCGAACCGGCGACCGACCATTCGGTCGCCTCCTGGGAGCAGTAATTCAGGAGGCGGGCGGTTCTGGCAAGAGGGGCGAGTCGCCTGTGGACAACTCCAGGCCGTGAGCCCGGCCGCCCAGCTCCTGGCGGACCCGGCCGTCGCCTGATTCGCTGTGGGCGTACGCACCCGCGCCCGCCCGTCCGCCCTGTTTGGATGAACGCTATGCCGATCTTCAGCACGTACGACGGAACCGAGCTCTCCTACCGCCTGGTGGGTGAGGGCGAACCGCTGATATGCCTGCCCGGCGGGCCGATGCGGGCGGCCCGCTACTTCGGTGACCTCGGCGGCCTGTCCCGGGTGCGGCAGCTCGTCCTGCTCGATCTGCGGGGCACCGGCGGATCCGCCGTCCCCCAGGACCCGGCGACGTACCGGATCGACCGGCTCGTCGACGACGTCGAGGCGCTCCGCGCGCACCTCGGTCTCGAGCGGGCCGATGTGCTGGGCCACTCCGCCGCCGGTGAGCTCGCGGCACTCTACGCGGCGAAGTACCCGCAGCGGCTGCGCTCCCTCACGCTCGTCACACCCGCCACGGCCACCCTGGGCCTTCCCGCCACCGACCAGGACCGGCGTGAGGCGGCGGAACTGCGCTCCGGGGAACCCTGGTACCCGGAAGCCAGGGCCGCGCTGGAGGAGATCCAGGCCGGACGCGCCACGCCCGAGGCCTGGGCCGCGGTCAGGCCGTTCACCTACGGGCGCTGGGACACCGCGGCCCAGGCGCACGCCGCCGAGTCCCCCTCCCAGCGCAACGCCCTGGCCGGGTCGCTCTACTACCCCGAGAGCGGCCTCGACACCACCGCGGCGGTCGCCGCGCTGCGGGAACTGCCGGTGCCCGTGCTCGTCCTCGCCGGTGAGTACGACGGCGGGCCCAGCCCCGACCGCGCGGCGGAACTCGCCGCGCTCTTCCCCCACGCGGAGTTCGTCGTCCAGCGGGGCGCCTCCCACTTCCCGTGGCTGGACGGCCCCGGCGCCTTCGTCCGCGCCGTCGCCGCCTTCCTCGACCCCGACGTCAGCAGCGTCCAGGCGGGAGGGATCCGGCTCGCGTACCGCACCTGGGGCGACCCCTCCGCCCCGCCCGTCGTCCTCGCGCACGGACGCGGCGGGAGCAGCCTGGACTGGACGGGGATCGCCGAGGAGCTCGCCGCCCGCCACCGGGTGTACGCGCTCGACTTCCGCGGCCACGGTCTGAGCGACTGGCCGGGCCGCTACTCCTTCGAGTTCTTCCGCGACGACCTGCACGCCTTCCTGGAGGCCCGCAACCTGTCCGGCGCCACGGTGGTCGGGCACTCCATGGGCGGTACGGCGGCCCTGCTGCTCGCCGAACGGCACCCGGCGCTGGTCGGGGCGCTGGTCGTCGAGGACCCGCCGCCCCTGCTCCCGCTCGACCCGCCCCGCCCCCCTGCCGAGCGGCCACCGGGGGAGCTCGGCTACGACTGGCGGGTCGTCCCTTCCACCGACGCCCAGCTGAACGCCCCGGACCCGGGCGTGCGGGAGTCCCTGGCAGAGATCACCGCTCCCGCACTCGTCGTCGGAGGCTCCCGCAGCCACGTCGACCAGGAACAGCTGGCGTGGATCGCCCGGCAGATACCCGGCGGCCGGTTCGCCTCCGTCGACGCCGGCCACCTGGTGCACACCGACAACCCGAAGGCGTTCCTCGCCGTCCTCAGGGCGTTCGGAGTCGGCTGACGGGCCCCGCCGGACCCGCCGGCCGACTCCGCCACGTCAGTCGCGGTGGAGCAGGGTCGTCATGACCTCGTACAGCGTCGCCTCCGGGTCCGCCGCGGCACCCTCCGAGCGCCAGGCCACGAACCCGTCGGGGCGGACCAGGACGGCGCCTTCGGCCGACGTGCCGTGGACGGCGGCCCAGTCCGCCCCGTCCCCGGGTTCCAGGTCGGCGCCCGGCGCGGAACCGATCCCGAAGGCCTGGAGGGGGACCGACAGGCGCTTCGCCACCTGCTCCGCCGCCGAACGCCACTCCGGACGCCCGGCGTCGCACAGCAGCACGAACGACTTCTCGTAGAGGTCCAGGGTCGACACGCGCCCACCGTCCCGGCCGAGCCACATGTGCGGTGCCCGCGTACCGGGATCGCCCGTCAGGCCCATGCCCTCGGGGACCACCGGAAGGTCCGGGTCGACCCCCAGGACGGCGCCCCGCGCGTAGCGGTATCCGAGCGCGACCGTGAGCATGCCGCCCTTCGGGCCTCCGCCGGGACCGGGCGAACCCGCGTACCCCGGGTGGCTGTGCTCCCCCGAACGGGCCGACGCGCGCGCACTCGTGGCCCGTGCCACCGGCAGCCGTTCCTCCTCGTACGTACGGAGGAGACCGGGCCCCGCCGCCCCGTCGAGCACGGCGGCCAGCTTCCACGCCAGGTTGTGCGCGTCCTGGATGCCGGTGTTGGAGCCGAACGCCCCGGTGGGGGACATCTCGTGGGCCGAGTCGCCGGCCAGGAAGACCCGGCCCGAGCCGTACCGCTCGGCGACCCGCTCGGCCGCGTGCCACGGCGCCTTGCCCGTGATCTCGACGTCCAGGTCCGGCGCTCCGACCGCCCTGCGGATGTGCTCCGCGCACCGCTCGTCGGTGAAGTCCTCCAGGGTCTCGCCCCGGTCGGGCTGCCACGGTGCGTGGAACACCCAGCGCTCGACGTTGTCCACGGGAAGCAGTGCACCGTCCGCCTCCGGATCGGTCAGGTAGCAGACGATGAAGCGCCGGTCACCCACCACGGAAGCCAGCCGCTCCGAGCGGAACGTGATGCTCACGTTGTGGAAGAGGTCACCCGGGCCCGTCTGGCCGATGCCCAGCTGCTCCCGGACCGGGCTTCGGGGCCCGTCGGCCGCGACGAGATAGTCCGCGCGCACCGTCGTGTGCTCCCCGGTCTCCCGGTCCTTCACCACGGCGGTGACCCCGTCCGCGTCCTGCTCGAACGTGAGCAGTTCGGTGGAGAACCGCAGCTCGCTGCCCTGCGCCCGCGCGTGCTCGACCAGCACCGGCTCCAGGTCGTTCTGGCTGCACAGGCACCAGCCGCTCGGGCTGAACCTGGCGAGCCCGCCACCCGGGTCGATCTCCTTGAACAACCACTCCTGGTCGTCCCCGGTGAGCGATCCGGCCTGGAGGATTCCGTGGTTGTCGGCCAGCACGGACGCGGCGTCCCGGATCAGCTGCTCCGCGCCGGCGGTCCGGAACACCTCCATCGTGCGGACGTTGTTGCCGCGCCCGCGCGGGTGGGTCGAGGTGCTGCTGTGCTTCTCGACCAGCAGGTGGCGGACGCCGAGCCGGCTCAGGAAGAGGGACGCGGACAGGCCCACCAGGGACCCGCCCACGATGAGGACCGGTACGCGGAGGTCGACGTTCTCATTCATCAGGTGCTCCAGCTGGACGCGTGACGGATGCAGTGTCCATGCCCTCGCCGGAAGCCCTCGGGCGGGCTTCGGACGACTCCTCACCTGAACGGTTCATAAATCTCGCGCCGCCCGTACCAGCGTTCCACGATCAGTCGCGGGAGCGATGCTCGCGACGCGGGGGCGGACGACACATCGCCGGCGGGCAGGGGCCTGCGCCGCTTCCACCGAAACCGACGGATGACGGGTGGCCACGGGATGTGGCCACCGCATCCTCTCGAAGGAGAGCGAAAGATGACAACCCTCTCGGAACGGATATCGCAGTCCGCCTTCGACGGTTCGAGGCTCCGGGTCATACTGCTGCTGGACCTGCACGACGGCGCCCAGAACCAGTTCCTCGAGGCGTACGAGCACATGCGCAACCAGGTGGCCTCGATCCCCGGACACATCAGCGACCAGCTGTGCCAGTCCATCGAGAACCCCTCGCAGTGGCTCATCACCAGTGAGTGGGAGAGCGCGCCGCCGTTCCTCGCCTGGGTGAACAGCGAGGAGCACGTGGCGACGGTGCAGCCGCTGCACAGCTGCGTACGTGACACACGCTCCCTTCGCTTCAGCGTCCTGCGCGAGACCGGGGCCGGCTTCGAGAACACGCCCGAGCCCGCCAAGGGACGCCTCCAGTCGGCCCCCCGGCTCGGAGACGGCATCGTGCGCCACGCGCTCACCTTCACGGTGAAGCCCGGCACGGAGGAGATGGTCGCCAAGCTCCTCGCCGACTACGACTCCCCGCAGGCCCGCGTCGACGAGAACACCCGGCTGCGCCGCACCTCGCTCTTCATGCACGGGAACCGTGTCGTGCGAGCGGTCGAGGTCGAGGGCGACCTCATGGCCGCGCTGCGCCACGTCTCACGCCAGCCCGAGGTCAGGGCCGTCGAAGAGGCCATCAACCCGTACCTGGAGCAGGACCGCGACCTCAGCGATCCCGACTCCGCCCGGATGTTCTTCACCCGGGCCGCGCTCCCGACCGTCCACCACGTGAAGGCGGGGCGCCACGCCCCCGGGGACGTCCAGCGCCACTCGCTCTTCTACCAGGCCAAGGAAGGCTGCGGCATGGCACTGGCCAGGCTGCTCGCCGGCCAGGACGAGGAAGAGGCGAACGACGCCTCGAGCCCGATCGAGAGCAGCACGATCTTCCAGCGGGACGACATCGTGGTGCGTCTCCTCGAAGTGAAGGGCCCGCTCGGTGCACAGCCCACGCAGGCACTCGGCATCGGCGGCCACCGCAAGGCGGCCATGCTCGGCAGGCTGCTCGACGGCGGTGCCAACGGTCTGCCGACCACCGACCAGGAGGCCGCGCGCTTCCTCGCGCAGGCCGAGATGACCCTGATCACCGACCGTCGGGCCGCCGAGTCCTGATGCGTCACCGGCGGCGGGGCCACCCCGCGCCGCCGTCACACCGCACAACGTGCCTGGAGGAGAACAGCCATGACCACCCACCGGCCTCGCATCGTGGACCTCAGCGAGACTCAGCCCAACCGCAGGCGCGGAGGCGACCTGCGGGCCCTGCTCACGCCCACGGCGGTGGGCGCCACCAGCGGTTTCATGGGGCTGGCCCTCGTCGCCCCCGGTGACCGCATCGGCGAGCACTACCACCCGTACTCCGAGGAGTTCGTGTACGTCGTGCAGGGGCTCCTCGAAGTGGACCTGGACGGCGAGGTGCACGCGATGCGGCCCGACCAGGGCCTGCTGATCCCGCCGCATGTCCGCCACCGCTTCCGCAACGTGGGCGACGTGGAGGCGCGCATGGTCTTCCACCTCGGCCCGCTCGCCCCGCGTCCCGAACTCGGACACGTGGACACCGAGGTCACCGAGGTCCCGGAGACCGCCGAGCGCGGAGCGCCGCCAGAACGAACGGGGGCGGCCTCGTGACCCGGCGGCGCGTGGCCGTCACCGGCGTCGGCGTCGTGGCACCCGGTGGCATCGGAGCCCCGGCGTTCTGGGACCTGCTCGCCAACGGCCGTACCGCCACCCGCGGCATCACCCTGTTCGACCCGTCGGAGTTCCGCTCGCGCATCGCCGCCGAGTGCGACTTCGATCCCGTCGCCCAGGGCCTGGACACGGAGCTGATCGCGCGTTCGGACCGGTACATCCAGTTCGCCCTGGTCGCGGCCAGGGAGGCGCTGGGTGACGCCGGCCTCGACCTCGAGAAGGAGGACCCCTGGCGCATCGGGGTCTCCCTCGGGACCGCGGTCGGCGGCACGACGCGGCTGGAGCACGACTACGTCGCCGTCAGCGGCAGCGGTGCCCGATGGGACGTCGACCACCGGCCGGCGGGCGCACACCTGGAGCGGGCGTTCGCGCCCAGTACGCTCGCCTCCGCGGTCGCGGAGGAGGTCGGCGCCCACGGGCCCGTGCAGACGGTCTCGACGGGCTGCACCTCCGGCCTCGACGCCATCGGGTACGCCTTCCACTCCGTGGAGGAAGGCCGGGTGGACATCTGCGTCGCGGGAGCGTCCGACACGCCGATCACCCCCATCACGGTGGCCTGCTTCGACGCGATCAAGGCGACCTCGGCGAACAACGACGACCCGGAGCACGCCTCCAGGCCGTTCGACGCCCGCAGGGACGGCTTCGTGATGGGCGAGGGCGGCGCCGTCCTCGTGCTCGAGGACCTGGAGCACGCCCGCGCCCGCGGGGCGACCGTCTACTGCGAGATATCGGGCTACGCCACCTTCGGCAACGCCTACCACATGACCGGGCTGACCAGCGAGGGACTGGAGATGGCCGAGGCCATCAACACCGCCCTCGCGCACGCCCGGCTCGACGGTTCGCAGGTCGACTACGTCAACGCGCACGGCTCGGGCACCAAGCAGAACGACCGGCACGAGACGGCAGCGGTGAAACGGGCCCTGGGCGCGCACGCGTACAAGGTGCCCATGAGCTCGATCAAGTCGATGGTCGGGCACTCCCTCGGCGCCATCGGGGCGATCGAGATCGCCGCCTGCGTCCTGGCGCTCAAGCACCAGACGGTGCCGCCGACGGCCAACTACGAGACCGCCGACCCCGAGTGCGACCTGGACTACGTACCCCGCACCGCACGGCCCCTCAAGCTGCGCAGCGTGCTCTCGGTCGGCAGCGGCTTCGGCGGATTCCAGTCCGCGGTCGCCATGACCCGATCAGGCGGGAGGACCCCATGAACGCCCCGGCAACACCGGCACACCGCGGTTCCGTCATCACGGGCATCGGTGTCGTCGCCCCCAACGGGACCGGCGCCGGCGCCTTCTGGAAGCAGACCCAGGAAGGCGTCAGCGTCCTCGACCTCGTCTCCCGCGAGGGCTGTGAGAACCTCCCGCTGCGGGTGGCGGGCGAGGTCAGGGACTTCGACCCGGTCGCGTTCATCGAGGAGCGCTTCCTGGTCCAGACCGACCGGTTCACGCACTACGCGATGGCCGCCGCCGACCTCGCCCTGGACGACGCGCGGCTCGGACGGGCGGACTACGAGGGCGCGCCGTTCAAGGTGGGCGTGGTCACCGCCGCCGGCTCCGGCGGCGGCGAGTTCGGCCAGCGTGAGCTTCAGCGGCTGTGGGGCGAGGGCTCCCGCTTCGTCGGCCCGTACCAGTCGATCGCCTGGTTCTACGCGGCCAGCACGGGCCAGATCTCCATCCGCGGCGGCTTCAAGGGGCCGTGCGCCGTCGTGGCGAGCGACGAGGCCGGCGGCCTCGACGCCCTCATGCACGCCGCACGTTCCATCCGGCGCGGCACGGACGCCGTCGTCGTCGGCGCGGCCGAGGCACCCCTCGCGCCGTACTCGGTCGTCTGCCAGCTCGGCTACGACGACCTCAGTCTCTGCGAAGAACCCACCCGCGCCTACCGGCCGTTCACCGCGGACGCCTGCGGATTCGTGCCGGCCGAGGGCGGCGCGATGCTGGTGGTCGAGGAGGAGACGGCGGCCCGCGCGCGCGGTGCGCGGATCCGGGCCGAACTGGCCGGTCACGCCGCCACCTTCACGGGCGCCTCCCGGTGGGAGGAGTCCCGGGCGGGACTCGCCCGGGCGATCGAAGGGGCGCTCCGCGAGGCGGACTGCGCGCCCGAGGAGATCGACGTCGTCTTCGCGGACGCGATGGGCGTGCCCGCAGCCGACCGGGCCGAGGCCCTGGCGATCGCCGACGCCCTGGGCCCGCACGGACGGCGTGTCCCCGTGACGGCGCCCAAGACCGGAACCGGCCGTGCCTACTGCGGCGCCCCCGTGCTGGACACGTCCGCCGCGGTGCTCGCCATGGAACACGGTCTGATCCCGCCGACACCCAACGTCTTCGAGGTGTGCCACGACCTGGACGTGGTCACCGGGCGGGCGCGCTCCGCGGAGCTGCGGACGGCGCTCGTGCTGAGCCGAGGACTCATGGGTTCGAACGCGGCCCTGGTGCTGCGGCGCCCCACCGACACCTCTGTGTGAGAAGGAGCAGTCCCCATGAACGATCAACTGACCTACGAAGAGCTGGCCGTGCTCATGAAGAACGGCGCCGGCCTCACGGTGGACCCCTCGGAGATGGCCGGCCGTCCCGGCTCGGCGTTCGACGAGTACGGCCTGGACTCGCTCGGCCTCCTCGGCATCGTCGCCGCGCTGGAGAACCGGTACGGCCGCCCCCTGCCGCCCGACGCCGACCGGTGCAGGACCCCGGGGGAGTTCCTCGCCCTCGTGAACAACACCCCAGTGACAGGAGTCTGACGTGTCCGGACACACCGAGAACGAGATCACCATCGCCGCCCCCCTGGACCTCGTCTGGGACATGACGAACGATCTCGAGAACTGGCCGCAGCTGTTCAGCGAGTACGCCGCCGTCGAGGTGATGAAGCGCGAGGGCCAGAAGACGACCTTCCGGCTCACCATGCACCCCGACGACAACGGCAAGGTCTGGAGCTGGGTCTCCGAGCGCACCACGGACCGCCAGGGGCGCAACGTCCAGGCCCGCAGGGTCGAGCCCGGCCCCTTCCAGCACATGGACATCCGCTGGGAGTACTCGGAGGTCAAGGGCGGTACGCTCATGCGCTGGCGCCAGGACTTCGCGATGCGCCCCGACGCCCCGGTCGACGACGCGTGGATGACCGACAACATCAACCGCAACTCCCGCGTCCAGATGGAGCTCATCCGCGACAAGATCGAGCAGCGCGACCGGGAGCGCCGCTCCGCCTCGGTCCCCGCCAACTGATGCCCCGAAAGGCAGCCAGATGCACCACGCACTGATCGTCGCCCGGATGGCGCCCGAGTCCGCGCCGGACATCGCGAAGCTGTTCGAGGCCTCCGACAACACGGATCTCCCGCACCTCGTCGGCGTGAACAGGCGCACCCTGTTCCAGTTCGGCGACGTGTACCTCCACCTGATCGAGTCCGACCGGCCCCCGGGCCCGGAGATCGCGAAGGTGACGGAGCACCCGGAGTTCAAGGCCATCAGCGACCGGCTGACCGCCTTCGTGAGTCCCTACGACCCGCAGACCTGGCGCGGTCCGAAGGACGCGATGGCGCAGCAGTTCTACCGGTGGCAGAGCGACGGCTCCGCCTGACACACGATGACCGCCCCGGGTCCGGCACCTGAGTGCCGGACCCGGGGCGGTCTCCGTGCGCCGCGGCCGCGGGCTACGGCACGACGCACTCGAACGCGTGCAGGTACGCGTTGACGGGGTGGACCTCGCCCACCCGCAGACCCGCGTCCGACATCCGTCCGACCAGGCTCTCCCGGGTGTGCTTGGCACCCCCGACATTGAGCAGGAGCAGCAGGTCCATGGCGGTGGTGAACCGCATCGACGGACTGTCGTCGACCAGGTTCTCGATGATCACCACACGGGCACCGGGACGGGCCGTCGCCATCACGTTGCGCAGGGTCCTGCGGGTGCTCTCGTCGTCCCATTCGAGGATGTTCTTGATGATGTAGAGATCCGCCTCGACGGGGATGTCCTCACGGCAGTCGCCGGGCACGATCCGGGCACGGTCCGCCAGCGGACCGCCCTCCCGCAGCCTGGCGTCCGCCCGTGCCACGACACCCGGCAGGTCCAGGAGGGTCCCGTGGACCGACGGGTGCTTCTCCAGCAGGCTGGCGAGGACGTGCCCCTGGCCACCGCCGATGTCGGCGACCGAGGACACCCCCGTCAGGTCGAGGAGCTCGGCGACGTCCTGCGCGGACTGCACGCTGGAGGTGGTCATCGCCCGGTTGAACACCTGGGCGGACTCGCCGGCGTCCTCGTGGAGGTAGTCGAAGAAGCCCTTGCCGAACGTCTCCGGGAAGACGCTCGTGCCGGAGCGGACCGCGTCCTCGAGGCGCGGCCAGACCTCCCAGGTCCAGGGCTCCGTGCACCACAGGGAGATGTACCGGAGGCTGTTCGGGTCGTCCTCGCGCAGCAGCCGGGACATCTCCGTGTGGACGAACTTCCCGTCCGCCGTCTCGCTGAAGATCCCGTAGCAGCACAGCGCGCGCAGCAGCCGCCGCAGCGGCAGGGGCTCGGCGTCCACGACCAGGGCGAGGTCCGCGGCGGACGCCGGCTTCTCGCCCAGGGCGTCCGCGACGCCGAGCCTGGCCGCCGCGCGGACGGCGGCGGCGCAGGCCGCCCCGAACGCGAGCTCCCGGAGCCGCATGGCCGGCGGCGGGGTCTGGTCCGCCGCGCTCCCGGGCGTGGCCGGAGGGGTCGCCACGGGGGTGGTCTCGGGGGTGGGGCTCACGGTGGTCATACCGTCTCGTTCCTCCTTGAACGTCGGTGAGCCGTCATCCGGCACACATCCCGGCCGGGACGGACGTCCCGCACGTGTTGCTGACGAAGGTGTTGCCGGTCCCCGAGGTGTCACGGTCGGCGAGGTCGGCCGGCTTGTTGCCCTGTACGACGTTGCGGCTGATGGTGTTGTCCGTGTTCAGCGCGCCCACGAAGCTCTTGAACAGCAGGATTCCGCCGGACAGCGGGGTCGAGCCGACGTTGTCCCGGATGATGTTGGACCGCACGTCCGTGGCCTCACTGCCGGTGAGGACGATTCCGGATCCCTGGATCGCGGACAGGCGCGGGGTCGCCGGACAGAACTTGTTGTTCTCGAGGATCCGGTTCCCGCTGATCGTCATCGCCCCCGCCGCGGGCTTCGACTCGTCGCCCACGACGAAGATCCCGCTGCAGTTGCCCGTCAGGGTGTTGCCGTCGACGACGAGGTTCCTCACCCGGCGGACCGTGACGCCGATGCGGTTCCCGCTCACCGAGTTCTCCAGCACCGCCGTCCCGCCGGTGTCGGTCGCACCGCCCTCCTCGCTGACCGAGTTGGCGACGAAGATCCCCGCGTCGCCGTTGCCCGTGGCGGTGTTGCGCCGGAAGTCACCCCGGGTCGACCGCTCCTGGGCGATGCCCCACGTCCCGTTGTTCCGGGTGGTGACCTTGCGCACGCTGAGCCCGTCCGTCCAGGACGCCCAGATGCCGCTCTCCTCGAAACCCGAGACGGTCAGCGAGCGGATGCTGACATCGTCGACGGTGCGGCCCTTGGTCCCGATGACGCAGATGCCGTTCCCGCCGGTGGCACAGGCGTTGGCGGCCTTGGCACCTCCGGCCGCGGCCGGAGCGATCACCGTCCGGCCACGGGTACCGAGCAGCGTCAGGCCCGGCTTGGTGATGAGAACGCTCTCGCGGTACGTGCCGGGCAGGACGACGATGGTGTCACCGGGCTGCGCGGCGTCCACCGCACTCTGAATGGAATCGCCCGGGCGCACCACATGATCACTGGGCCCCGCGGCGGCTGAGGGAGCGGCCGCGAGACCCAGTGCCGTGGCCGTGGAGAGAGTGATACCCGCCAGGCATTTCATGTGTCTTTTCCTCATGAGCCGAAGCTATGGGCGATCAACCGCCGCTGCCACGCAAGGTGAGCGTATGGATACATGGCGTGCCTGAATGGCTTACGCGCGCCCCGGGTGCCCGGCCGTGTCCGGGCACCCCGGGGCGCGCGTGCGCGCACGCGGTCGTAGCGTGGCCCCATGACGGGTGAGCGCGATCTCCGGACACTGCTGCACGGCATGCGGCCGGAGCTGAAGCCGGGGCGTTACGTCTACACGGCCCTGCCCGGTGGTGAGGTGCCCGCCGGAGTCACCCCCGTGGTCACCGTCTCCGAGCAGGAAGGGCTGACGCTCGTCGTCCCGGAGGCGCAGGCCGTGGCCGCCGGGCTGGCCTACCACTTCGCCGCCGGCTGGATCACCCTCCGCGTACATTCCGCGCTGGACGCCGTCGGACTGACCGCGGCCGTCGCCCTCGCCCTCACGGACGCCGGAATCAGCTGCAACGTGGTGGCCGGATACCACCACGACCACCTGTTCGTGCCGTACGCCCGTGCGACCGATGCGGTCGGCGTGCTGGAGGCGCTGGCCGCGGAGTCCGGGTAGCGGTGCCCGGCTCCGCGACGTGAGCCGGGACACGTAACATGGGCCCATGTCCTTCCTCCGCCGCCGCAGCGCCGCCACACCCGCGGGCCCGGACTTCGATGTCCTGGCCATGGACCCGGGCGACTGGCCCGGCAACCTCGGCGCCGGTCTGCTCCCCGCTCCCGACGGGAGCTGCCAGGGCGTGTTCCTGCGCTACGACCTGTTCGGCGGCCGCGGCCCCGCGATGATCATCGGCAATCTGCCGGAGGGCTCACCGGCGCGCGAGACCGAGGAGGGCCAGGTCCCCTTCGAGGTCGCCCAGCTCCTCCTCGCGCTGGAGAACGACGAACCCGTCGAGGTGACCGGCACCGAGGACGTGCCCGTCATGCAGGGCGACAGCCTGCTGATCGTGCGACGGATCAAGCTCTCCGAGAGCCGGATCTCCTGCGTCCAGTTCGACCGGAGCGACGGCGTGCTCGTCACCATCGCCAGCTGGGACCGGCCGATCACCGACGACCTCTACGCCCTGCTCAAGCCCCTGCCCGCTGAACTCTTCCAGCAGGGCTGACCCGGCCCCTCCGCGTCAGCAGCCGCGTGATCCCGGCAGCCGACGTCCCCAGCCCCGTGGGGCCCCCGAGGTGCCACGGGGCGGCCGATCCCCGACGCAGGTCCTCCTCGCGGTAGCGCCGGCACTCCCGGTGCCAGATCAGGATGCCCGCCATCCAGTGCTGGAGCTCCCGCACATAGCCGGCCAGCGTCTCGCGAGCCTCCGCGTCCAGACAGAGATCGTCGTACAGCACCGGCAGTTCGTGCTCGGCGACGTGCTGGAGCTGTCGCATCCGCCCCTTCATCAGGTCGTGCACGATCTCCACCCCCGTCGGATAGTCCACCGCGAAGAAGTTCTGCACGACCAGGACACCGTTGTGCACCTCGCCCTCGAACTCGATCTCCTTCTGGTAGGAGAACAGGTCGTTGAGCAGGCAGGCGTAGTCGGCCGCCGCGTTCTCCAGGGAACGCAGCGGCCCGCTGCGGTAGACCTCCTGGGGCACCTTCCTGCCGTGCCCCAGCCGGCACAGGCTCATCGTCAGGTCCGAACCGAAGGTGGCGCGACGCATCTCCACGTAGTCGACCGGATCGGGAACACGGTGCTGCGCCTGGTTCGCCAGCTCCCACAGCCAGCTCGCCGTCATCGACTCCACCGCCTCCCGGAAGCTCCGGCGCGCGCCCGCGTCCATCGGCCCCGCCGTACGCCTCCAGAGGTCGGCCAGGCCCCGCTCCAGCGCGTCGGCCGGTTCGGGCACGGCGGAACCGTCGAGCGGCATGAAGAGCGACAGCCGCTCGTTGGCCACCCGTGCCCCCGCCAGGTCACGGGTCCGGCCGTGAACCGCCGGATACCAGTCGTCGCCGTACGTCCCCCAGGTCAGCCAGGCCGACGACAGGTCCAGCTCGTCCGGTGTCGCCTCAGGAGCGAGCCCCGCCGCGCACAGCGGCAGATCCGTCGCGATCAGGCGGTTCTCGTCCCAGATGTGCGAGCCCGGCACACCGGGCTGCGCTTCCAGGAGCCCCATCCGCCGCGACCACTCCACGATCCGTACCCGCGCACCGGCCAGATGCGGGCTCAGCGTGGTGGTGAACGGCATCTCGAAGTCGGGCAGCAACGAGGGCCCGACGTGCTGGTACGGGACATGGGCGCGGCCGCGCAGCCGCGCCGACTCGGAGCGCGGAGTGAAGCGGACGGAGGCGGCGGCCATCCCGAGACCGGACAGCGGCTCGGAGGCCGCCGCCCCTTCGTTCATGTAGCGGCTGGAGCGCCTGTGCCACTCGTGTCCCCCGGACTGCCAGTCCTGCAGACCCTTGACGTACGCGAGGACGGCGGCCGTCTCCTCAAGGCTCAGGCCCTTCTCCGCGCAGAGCGGGGGCAGTTCGGTGAGAGCCGTGTTCTCGAACTGCTGGAGGCGTGAGGTCAGCAGATCGTTGACCGCCTCCGCGGCCTCCTGGGCCGAGCAGTCCAGGAACCTCTCCATCACCAGTACGCCGTTGCTGTTCTCACCCTCCTCCTCGACCTCGCGCTGGTAGGAGAAGAGGTCGTTGCGCAGGTGCACCGCGTCGGAGAAGGCGTCCCGCAGGACCCGGAGCGGACGGGAGTGCGCCAGCGACGCGGGGACCTCGGCGTCCGCCGCGTACTCCACCAGGCCCGCCGACCACGGTGCCCCGCCGACCTTGCGCCGCATCTCGATGTACTCGACGGGATTCGCGATCCTTCCCTCGTCGATGTTGGAGAGCTCCCACAGGGACTCGTTGAGGAGGTTCTCCGTCGACTCCGCGAACCTGGCCCGCCAGGCGTCCGACATACCGGGAACCGTCCTGGCCCACAGGTCGGCCAGCCCCGCCTCCACCGGATTGGCGGGCTCCGGCGTCGCGGCCCCCCGCTCCATCGGCATGAAGGCGGGCAGACGGTCCAGATACCGCTTCGCGCCCTCACGGTCCGGAGAGCGCTTGAAGAGCTCCAGGAAGTGGTCGTCGAAGAAGAAGACCCACACATACCAGTCGGTGACCAGGGACAGGGCATCGGACGGGCAGTCAGGATGGGTGTACGCGCAGAGCAGCGCGTAGTCATGGGATTCGAGGTCCTTCTCCTCCCAGACCCCGGACCCCTCCAGCATGCCCATCCCGCGCGCCCACGCACGGGTATGACTGCGGGCCGCCTCCAGATGAGGGTTGAGACGTGCCGGGTACGGCACGTAGAAGTCCGGCAGCGAGAAGGGCTGTGCCATGCGTGTCGGGCCTTTCCGAGAACTCGTGCGGTCCACCCGGACCGGTTCTGTCGGCGCCAGCACTACCCTTCGGCCATCCGGGGCACGCGCGGCGCGCAATAGTCACACAAGCTCAGGACCGGCGGCACACTGCACTCTTGACTCGCCGGCACCTCCCGCCACAGAGTGTGCGCCGACCGATGCACGCGGGGAGCGCTCCCTCGGAACGCTCTGCCACCCCCGCCCACGAAGGGTTGCCATGACGTCGAAGCAGAGGATCAGACTCGCGCTCGCACTGACCACGGCGGGGGCGCTGAGCGCGGCGCTCCTCTCCCCGGCGGCGGCAGGGGCGGACCCCGTACGGCCGGAGTGCCCCCGCACCCTCGACTGCGACTGGGTTCCCGCCGCCTACCAGCAGACCGGGGCCCCGGAGGACAAGGAGAGCTACGGCAACTACGACACCGCCGACCGGCCCGGGAGCAACGCCGTCAAGTTCATCGTCCTGCACGACACCGAGGTCGACTACGACACCACCCTGAAGATCTTCCAGAACCCGGCCAACCAGGCCTCCGCCCACTACGTCGTGCGTTCCTCCGACGGCCATGTCACGCAGATGGTCAAGAACAAGGACGTCGCCTGGCAGGCGGGCAACTGGTACCTCAACACCCACTCCATCGGTATCGAGCAGGAGGGCGTCGCGGCCGAGGGCGCCACGTGGTACACCCCCGAGATGTACCGCTCGACGGCACGACTCGTCCGGCACCTGGCCGCGAAGTACGGCATCCCGCTCGACCGGCAGCACATCCTCGGCCACGACGGAGTACCGCCCACCAGTGCGGCGGGGACACGGAACATGCACTGGGACCCCGGGCCCTACTGGGACTGGAACCGCTTCATGGCGCTGCTCGGCCGGCCCACGGTGCCCAGTGCCCCCAAGAACAGCGAACTGGTCACCGTCAGCGCGGACTTCACCAGGAACCAGCAGGAGTTCCGTGACTGCGAGAAGAGCATCGACCTGCCCCGGCAGGGCAGCAGCGCGGTCCCGCTCCACACCGGGCCGTCCGAGGACTCGCCCCTCTTCTCCGACCCCGGGCTGCACCCGGACGGCTCCCCCGGGACGAACTGCGCCGCGGACTGGGGCAGCAAGATCAACGCCACCCAGCAGGCCGTCGTCGCCGACAGGGCACCCGGCTGGACGGCGATCTGGTGGTACGGGGAGAAGGCCTGGCTCCGCACTCCCGCGGGCACCCGGGTCGTCAGCCCCACGGCCGGGCGCGTCGTACGGCCGAAGGCCGGCAAGGCGGACGTTCCGGTGTACGGCGTCGCCTACCCCGAGAAGGGCGAGTATCCGACGGACTTCGTCAAACCGACCGTGGGCACCCCGCTCGTCTACACCATCAAGGCGGGACAGGCCTTCCCCGGTGGTGGCGAGGCACCCACCGGCTACTTCTACGCCCCGACGATCGACGCCTCCAAGCCCTACGACCACACCTACTTCCGCGGAACCCAGACGTACGTCACGGTCCAGATCGGCCACCGCATCGGCTTCGTGAAGGCCTCCGACGTCGACGTGGTGCGCGCCGGCTCATGAGCACCGGCGAAGTCGTGAACGGCGCGCCGCGGGACCCGTGTGTCGGCACCGGTCCCGCAGCGCGCATCCCCCGTTCGTCAGGCCGGTCGCCCCCGGCAAGCTCAGCGCGTGCCCACAGCCGCGCGCACCGCCCGCCGGGCCATCGCGCAGTCGTCGTGCAGCCTGCGCAGCAGCAGCCGCTGCTCCTCGCTGGAGGACATCACGCCCTGCCGCGCCTGCCCGCCCCCGGCCGGCGCGCCGTCGCGCATGGCACGCTGGACCGCCGTCTCGTACGTACGGATCTCCCGGGTCAGCACGATCATCAGGTTGACCAGGAAGGCGTCACGGGCCGCCGCGCCCGCGGCCTGTGCCAGCTGGCTGATCTGGCGCCGTGACGCGGGTGCGTCACCGAGCACGGCCCAGAGCGTCGCCAGGTCGTACCCCGGCAGATACCAGCCGGCGTGCTCCCAGTCGACCAGCACCGGTCCCGTGGGCGGCAGCAGGATGTTCGAGAGCAGCGCG
Source organism: Streptomyces sp. NPDC058008 (assembly GCF_042886395.1). Classification (NCBI taxonomy): domain Bacteria; kingdom Bacillati; phylum Actinomycetota; class Actinomycetes; order Kitasatosporales; family Streptomycetaceae; genus Streptomyces; species Streptomyces sp. NPDC058008. Next base: position 194,564 of record NZ_JBHVQX010000014.1, read on the forward strand.
TCGCCGTGGCAGAACTGGCCCATGCCCTGCCGCCCGCCCGCGTGGGCCAGACCGTGCAGCAGCTTCTGCAGGTCACCCAGGTCACGGTCGGTGAACAGACCCAGCTCGTGATAGCGGGCGATGCGCGAGGCGTAGTCCAGCGGGGCGTCGAACAGGCCGGCCGGCGGCCGCCAGGCGTTGATCCGGCTGACCGCTCCGAGCACGGCCCGCAGGTCCGCACGGGGCGGTGCCTCGGCCGGATGCCTCGTCAGAGCCGCGACACGGCCCGGCATCCGCTCGATCACCAGGGTGCAGTTCTCCGGGTCCGCAGCGATGAGCCTCGGGACCCGGACCGGCGGGCGGTGCCTGACGAAGGCACGGTATGCCGCTATTTCGTGCCTGAACCGCTCCGTCCACGCGGGGGAGTGATCGAGTAAGCACTTCGCCACCGCGGTCGCGCGGCCGGTGGTGCCCACGATGAGCACCGAGCGCCCGCTCCGGCGCAGCACCTGCACCGGGTTGAACTCCGGACAGATGCGGTGCACCGAGGCGATGGCCATCCGCAGCTGCGCGCCCTGGACGCCGGACAGGTCGAGCCGTCCGCTGAGCGGTTGGGTGCCCGGCCCCGCCGCCCGCCGGGTCCGACCCGTGCCGGACGCCGGTGACGCGGCGCGGGGGTCGAGATACGGCCCGCCGCCCGCCCCGGAGGGGCGGAGCGGCCGGGGCGGGGCGGACACGGAGGACGATGCTGTGTACATGGGCGAGACAGATCCCTTCGTGCGCCGACAAGTTGCGTGCGCCGCCCCGGCCGGCGGCCGTTCGGCACCCTGGGGAGTACCTAGAGCTGCCGGGCGGGGTGGCGCTTTCCTACCTGACACCGGCCCGCGGGTGGCACAACATCTAGCGACCCCTGGCGAACCCTGGCGAATATTCGCCCGGCATCCGGCGGGGGGCTAGGGTCAAGTCAGCCGAGAACCTGGGGGCTTGACGTGACCGGAGAACCCAACACCCGCCTGTCCGACCTGTTCGGCCTGGCCGGCTGGTCGAAGGGCGAGCTCGCGAGAATGGTGAACAGGCAGGCGGCGGCCATGGGCCACCTCCAACTGGCCACCGACACCTCGCGGGTCCGGCGCTGGATCGACACGGGGGAGTCACCCCGCGATCCCGTGCCGGAGGTGCTGGCAGCTCTGTTCACCGAGCGGCTCGGCCGTGTCGTGACCATCGAGGACCTCGGGTTCGGCCGGCGCGGGCGTGTGGGGAAACGGCGGAAGGCCGGGACGCAGGACAATCCCGACGGTCTGCCGTGGGCGCCCGAACGGACGGCAGCGGTCCTCACCGAATTCACGGGAATGGACCTCATGCTCAACCGACGCGGCTTGGTGGGCGCGGGCGCCGCGCTCGCCACCGGCTCAGCCATCTCCGGCGCCATGCACGACTGGCTGCACTCCGAGCCCGCTCCGGCGGCCCGGGCCACCCGTCCCAACGACTCCCTGCACGCCGACAACGCGGGCTTCGACCTGTACGAGGCCGCCCCCATCGGGTCCGAGGAGATCGAGGCACTCGAGCACTCGGTCGAGGTGTTCCGGGCCTGGGACGCCTCCAGAGGCGGGGGACTCCAGCGCAAGGCCGTCGTGGGCCAGCTCAACGAGGTGGGCGGCATGCTCGCCTACCGCCACCCCGAACACCTTCAGCGCCGCCTCTGGGGCGTCGCCGCCAACCTCGCGGTCCTCGCCGGCTGGATGTCCCACGACGTCGGCCTCGAGCCCACCGCCCAGAAGTACTTCGTGATCGCCGCCCACGCGGCACGCGAGGGCGGCGACCGTCCTCGGGCGGGAGAGGCGCTCTCCCGCGCCGCCCGGCAGATGGTCCACCTCGGCCGGCCGGACGAGGCCCTGGACCTGATGAAGCTCGCCAAGTCCGGCTCCGGCGACGGGAACCTGCCGCGCACCCGGGCCATGCTGCACACCATCGAGGCCTGGGCGCAGGCGTCGATGGGACGCGGCCAGGCGATGAGGCGCACCCTCGGCGAGGCCGAGGAGCTCTTCGTCTCGGACAAGGGCGACGTACCTCCGCCCAGCTGGATGCAGATGTTCGACGAGGCGGACATGCACGGGATGCAGGCCCTGGCCTTCCGTACGCTGGCCGAGCACGATCCGAGCGCGGCGTCCGCGGCGCAGAGGCATGCCAAGCAGGCGCTGGAGCTGAGGGTGAACGGCCGTCAGCGGTCCAAGATCTTCGACTACATCTCGCTCGCCTCCGCGTGCTTCCTCGCCAACGACCCCGAGCAGGCCGACCGCTACGCGCGGCTCGCCCTGGTGTCGATGGGGGAGACGTCCTCGCACCGGACCTGGGACCGGCTGCGCGAGATGTACCGGCTCAGCGGTCAGTTCGCGGGCTACGGCAAGATCGAGGACCTGCGTGAGGAGATCGAGAGGGCCCTGCCACCGCGCGTGTCCGACAGGAAGGCCAAGGGATCCCAGATCTGACCCCGCACCGCGGATGCCGGGCGCAGGACGCTCTCCACCCTCCTGGCCGCGGTACAGACATGCCCCGGGGCCGGGCGCACGCGGGGCGGCCCGGACGCACGAGCGGTGAATCCCGGCACCACGGACCTTCCGCGAGTCCGCCGGTACTCCCTCACGCCTCGACGCGGGCCACCAGAACACAGGCGTCGTCGAGCCGTTCGGCCGTCCCGAGCTCCTCGACCACGGTCCGCACGCACTCCTGTGCCGTACGCGCCTGCGTGAGGCGAGGCGCCAGCCCGAGAAGCATGTCCGGGCCGGTGCTCCGGTCACTCCTGCGCGTCAGCCCGTCGGTGTGCAGGACGAGCACATCGCCGGGAAGCAGGTCCACCTGGTCCTGCTCGTAGGTCACTCCGGACGTGGCCCCGAGCAGCACCCCGTCCGGCGCGGGCAGCGGACGCCCCACTCCGTCGCGGAACAGCAGCGGTGCGGGGTGTCCTGCCTGCGCCCAGACGAGGGTGCCGGACGCCGGGTCGAAACGGCAGCACACGGCGCTGCCCAGGGCGGGCTGCGCCGAGCATTCGATCAGCTGGTTCAGATGCCCCATGACGGCTCCCGGGCCGACTCCCGCCACCGCCATGCCCCGCAGGGCGCCGAGCAGCATGGCCATGGCCGAGGTGGCCGGGATCCCGTGGCCGGTGAGGTCCCCGACGGTGAGCATCGTCCCCCCGTCAGGCAGCGGCAGCGCGTCGTACCAGTCGCCGCCGATCAGATCGCTCGACCCCGACGGAAGGTAACGCGCGGCGATGTCCAGGCCGCTCGCCCCCCGGCCCGGCAGCGGCAGCGAACCGCGCCACGGCGGGAGTACGGCTTCCTGGAGTTCCACGGCCATCCGGTGCTCGGCCCGGGCCATCTGCTCCCGTCGCCGCGCCGTGTCCCGCGTCCTGCCCACGATGTGCTGGCTGCGCCGCAGCCTGCTGACGTCGCGCAGGACCGCCCACATCGAGGCGGTGCAGCCCTCCTCGTCGAGAACGGGCTTGCCCGTCATGTGCAGGGTCCGCATACCGCCGTCGGACAGCAGGATCCGGAACTCGCCGTCTATCGGCCTGCCGTCCACCAGGCAGTCGGTCACCATCGACGTCAGCAGGGGCTGGTCTTCCGCGAGGAGGACGGACGGCAGCTCGTCCAGGGACAGCGCCCCCGTTCCCGGTTCCCTGCCGAAGATCCGGTAGAGCTCGTCGGACCAGCTGACCTCGTCCGTGAGGAGGTTCCATTCGGCGCTGCCCACCCTGCTGAGCAGTGAGCCCGCCGCCGGCTCGGCCGCCGTCGCGGCGGTGTCCTCCGCCGCGCCCTCGGCGGTCACCTGGTGGGGGATGCCGTCCCGCAGCTGGCCCAGGTGCTCGCCGAGATCGTCGAGCTGGTGGACGGCGAGTTCGCAGAGCGCCCGCTGCCAGCGCAGCTGGGGGTCGTCGTCCATCACGGAGGTGTCGCGCCGCACGGCGTCCACGTCACCGCGCAGCAGCCGCGTCCTGCTGATGAGGGCGTCGACGGCGGTGCGCTCGGGGGGCTGTGGGGCGGGGCGGTCCGCAGACAGATGGGACGGCATCTGGTACTCCGATACAGGCGGCACGGCCGGTTCGTGGGGGTGGACCGAACACGACTGTTGCACAGGCGGGAAGGCCCCGTAAGGGGTTTGGCAACACTCGACCCGTTCTTGCTTCTGGCATATGCCTTCGGCCGGGCCGGGCGGTGTTCTGCCGAACACCCTTGCCCCTGGTGGGCAGTTGACGCAAGTCGCCCGGCGCGGCGAGCTGGGCGTACGCCCGCGCACACGGCCCCCTGCGGCTCACACCGGCCGGGGTCGGGGCGTACGCGGGGTCGCGGGGGAGTGACGGGCTCGCGCCGGGCGGCTGCGGAACCCGGTGCGATTCGAGGCCGCCTCCGAGGTCATGGCCGGGGCATGCCTCGACCGCGCGTTCGGGCCCCGGGGGGAAGCTTCTCGGCCGACTCTCCGGCCCGCAGGCCGACCCTTCGGCCCGCAGGCCGACCCTTCGGCCCGCAGGCCGACCCTTCGGCCCGCAGGCCGACCCTCCGGTCCGCAGGCCGACCCTCCGGCCCGCTGGCCGGGCCTTCGGAGCGGGAATGACCGCGGCGGGATGCGTGTTCTGTCAACCAGAATCGAAAACGACACCCATTCCCATCCTGGGGGCGGGGTCGGATCCTGTCTGGAGGTCCTGATGGCGCGTACTGAGACCAGGCCTGTCGTCCTGCTCCGTTCGACGGCCGGAACCGGCCATACCTACGCGACGAGGAAGAGCCGGCGCAACGACCCCGACCGGCTGGAACTGCGGAAGTTCGACCCGGTCGCCGGGCGTCACGTCATGTTCCGAGAGGCTCGCTGAAGATCGCCTGCCCGGCCTTGCTCCCGCCCCCGGTGCCCCCGGCCTGCATGGTCGTGGCGTGAATCACATCAAGGGGGCGGGTGCGCGGGAACGGCGCGCGGTGGTTTATCGTTCATCTATACGTGGAAGTGGCTGGGCTCAGCCCGCCGAGCAGTGATCGGTCTTCCCTTCCGCGCACAAGCCGCCCCGGCTGGATTCCCCCGATCCGGCCGGGGCTTCTCCTTTGTCCACGCGATGTCCCGGACGGGCTCGGGCGTCCGGGGCCCGCACGGTGCGGCACCCGTCCGCCGCCGCACGCCCCGCGCTCACATCGTCCGCGTGAGATCCGAGGCGTAGTGCTCGATGGCGGGCCGGTACTGCCGTACGTGCGGACTGTCGCTCGTCGTGGCGACCAGGCGCAGCAGGAGCTGCATGGCCTCGTGGTGTTCGCCGGTGTTGAACAGCGCCATGGACAGGAAGGTCCGCAGCGCCCCGTCGTCCGGAAACTCCGACACCCCGCGCCGGAGCGTCTCCACGGACTGCCCGAACCTGCCCAGGACGCGATACGTGCTGCCGAGCCCCAGAAGAGCTGCCCTGCGGTCCTCGTCGCTGAGCCCGCCGCCCTGAAGACTCCGTTCGTAGTACGGCACGGCCTCGGCCTCCAGGCCGAGCACATCGTGCACCCACGCGGTCTGGTAGGCGACGTCCACCGCCTCCGGGAACGCGGCCGTGAGGGAGAGGAGACGCTCCCTCGCCTGTTCGGGATGCCCCTGCTCACGCAGCCGCACAGCCTCCGCCAGCAGCTCGTCCTTGTTCCGTGCGCTCATGCGCACATCGTCGCACCCGGGCCGGGGGTGTGGCCGCCGGGGTTGGGGGCATCCGTTCCGCCATGACAGCAGAGGCGGATCCTCGTGCACGACGCATCGGTGTGGGACGGCGGCTGCTGCGCGCCGCGGTCCTGGTGGCGGCCTTTCTGGCGCTGGTGGCATTCTCCGTCGTCCTGGCGAAGGTGACGCTCACACCGTCACCGGCGTCCGAGGACCTCGTGCACTCCAACCTGAAGCCGGGGCGCTCGCTGCGCCAGTACGCGGAGGACTACACCTTCCTCGCCGCGTGCAAACAGGCGGGGGGAAATCTTCTGCTCGGTGCGCCGTTCGGTGTGCTGATCCCGATCCTGGTGCCGCGCAGGCTGCGGATGATCCGGATGACCGTGCTGACCGTCCTCGTCATCGCGGTCATCGAGCTCGCGCAGGGAGCGCTCGTGGCGGGCCGCGCCTTCGACGTCGACGACGTCATCCTCAACACCGCCGGCGCGCTCCTGGGATACCTGCTGGTGGGACGGCGTATCAGCCACCGCTACCACGCCCTTTCGGAGGTGCCGGCCGCGGCGGGTGCAGCGAAGCCCGCCGCCGGGAGGACCGCCAAGGCCGCGCCGGGCGCCAGGGACGGAGTGAAGACCGCCCCGGGACGGAAGCCGCGGGCCAAGGCGAAAACCGGTACGAGGACGAAGCCCGTCGTCACGCCGAAGCCCGGGGCCTCCAAGTCCGGTGGCACGGCCGAAGCCGCTGCCACGTCCACGTCCCTGGGCAAGCCGAAGGCCGGGGCCAAGGCCAAGGCCGGTACAGGCGCACGCCGGAGCGCGTCCGCGCCGGTGGCTCGCGGACGCGCTCTGCTCGACAGGTGGCGCGGCTGACGGGAGGGCCCGGGCGGGGGAGCGCCCGGAACCCGCCGGCGTGGAGCTAGAGCGCCGGGTAGGCGTTCTTCATGAGCTCCTGGAACTGGGCGGAGAACCACTGCCCGGAGACCGGGGCGTTGGGCAGGGCCCCGGACATGTTGTTGTTGTTGCGGGGGTTACCGGTGTACGTCGGGTCGCACATCCGGTCGAATCCCTTGCCCTCGTTGTTCGGGATCTCCTTGCTCGAACCGTCCGACTCCCCCGGGGGCTTCATCCAGACGTACGCGTCGATGCCGGGTGCGGGGGCCGCCTTCGGCCGCTCGCCGAGACCGGCTCCGGCCTGGTTGCACCAGTTCCCGAGGTGGATGCGGCGGTCGTACCGTCCGCCGTCCACATAGGTGTCGACGTTGGTCGTCGCACCGGGACCGGACGGACGTGCCGTGCCGCCCCAGCCGTTGCGCGAGGTGTCGATCAGCATCCCGATGCCGGAGTCGAAGCCGACGGAGACGAGTTCGTTGCGGAAGGCCTGGGCGAAGGACTGCTCGTCCGTGTACCGGTTCCAGTCGACCCACTTCGACTGGCGCACCGACGTCCCGTTGACGGAGTCGTTGATGGTGAAGTGGTCCTCCTTCGTCGGACCGTAGTTGGCCGTGTTGACGATGAAGCCGTGCACGTCGTTGACCGTCGCGCCCTCGGAGGTCGCGGCGACCTTGAAGGTGTCGGCCGACGGGCGGAAGTTGTCGTCCCAGCCGATCCAGCCGTGGTGTCCGGCGTCGATGTAGTTGTAGACGTTGGGCGCGTCGCCGAGCTTGTTGAGCGCGTAGCCCACGCCCTTCTCGTAGTTGCCGTTGGCCTTCATGACGTCACAGGCCGGGGTGGCGGTCGCACGGCTGCCGGTGTTGGTGACCAGGTTGGGCAGCGAGTCGATCTCGACGGTGGTGACGATGCGCAGGCCGGCGTACTTCGAGTCGGCGAGGATCGCCGCGATCGGGTCGATGTACTCCGTCTTGTAGCGGCCGAGCTCGGTGGGGCCGAGCTCGCCGTTGGAGGCGAGAGCCGCGCAGTCGCGTCCGGGCAGGTTGTAGATGACGAGCTGGACGACGAGTTCGCCGGACCCCTTCTGGGTCAGGGCCGCGTCCAGGTGGTCACGCAGCCCCATTCCGCCGTTGACGCCGTTGATGGCGGCGATGCGGTCCAGCCAGACACCCGTCGGCTGGTTCGACACGCGGCTGCCGCCCGGCTCGGCGGCCGCCTTCGCCGACCACTCCGGGTTCACGTAGACCTTGGCGCCCTCGTACGGGTTGTTGACACGGTTCCCCGCGGGCGGGCCCGTGGGGTCGGTCGGGTTGGTCGGGCCCGTGGTGTCACCGTTGCAGGTGACACCGTTCAGCTTGAAGGTCGTGGGTACGGTGCTGTTGCCGTTGCCCGTGGCGTTGAACCCGAAGGAGGCCGAGCCGCCGGTGGCGAGAGCGCCGTTGTAGGAGAGGCTCTTCGCGGTGACGGCTGCACCGGCCTGCGAGACCGTGGCGTTCCAGCCCTGACTGACCTTCTCGCCGCCGGCGAAGGACCACTCCAGCTGCCAACTGGTGACGGCGGCACCGTTGTTCGTGACGTTCACCGCGGCGGTGAGTCCACCGTTCCACTGGTTCTGGATCTTGTAGTCGACCGTGCAGCCTGCCGCCGCTGCGGCGGAGGCTCCGAAGGGGGCCGCCGCGGCGGCGGAGCCCGCGGCTGCGGCGACGAGGGTTCCCGCGGCGATGAGTGCCATCCGGGATCGGCGCAGGGAGGTGCGGCTCGTGCGGCTCATGCGATTTCCGTTTCCTCAGCTGTCGAGGGCGCGTGTGTCATCACGCGGCCCGGTTCCGTACGGGTGGGGATACAGTCGTGTCGCTGGTCGAGGACGGGGCCGTGGAGTGGTCCCAGGTGTTCCGGGCCCGTCCGGGAGGGGACTTCCGCCGTCGAACCCCTGCGTGACCCGGGCGGTGAAGCCGCCGGGGCAGGTGTTCCGGCCCGTCCCGCCCGCGCGAGAGGGACCATGGTCGGAACGGTGCGGAGTGGGGAAGTGCCGGCGTCGCCCGTCCGCGTCGATGCCGGGATGGTGGATGTTTCACGGGGGTCGCCGGGCGTGGGTGCCCGTGGTCCCGCGGGGGCAGCTGTCGTCGGCGTACGCGTCGCGAGGGCGGCGTGGTCACCGGGGGACGGGCCCCGTGGTCCGGTGCCGCCCGTCCGGGGGCGCCGTGCCGGGGCACGGGCCCCGCCGGGCCCGGTCCTCCGGACAGTTCTCCTCCGGTCGGCCGCGTACAGCGGTTCGTGGTCCTCAGGCCAAGTGGTACTCCTCGTCCGGGGGTTCGGGGCGGCTGTTCCCGTCGGCGCCCGTCCGTGCGCAGGCGTGACCGGCGAGCTCGTTGCCGCGGGCATTGGTTCCTGGCTGACCGTCAGGAGCGACGGCGGATCCGGCGGACCGGTGGTGCCGGTCGGATCCGTGGTGCGCGGTGTGCTGTCGGACCTGCGCGCACCGGAAGCGGGCCCGGTCCCGCGCAGGGGGCCGGGGATTCCGCCGTGGCGCCCGTACCGCTCGCCCGTGTCCTGCCCCGGCCGTCGCCGGCCGCGGTGCCCTTGACCCGGTGACCACCACCCCGGTGGCGCGCGGTGCTGCTCTCCACCGTGCGTACGAGGTCGGATCCGGAAGCCGTGACCAGGGTCGTGCGGGTGCCTCCGGCCATGTCGGGCACCACCCCGGAGGGTGGCTTGAACACGTGCGAAAGGTGCGGGGAGAAACGCATGAGCGACTCCTTGCAGACCGGGCGTGCCCCCTACGGCACGTCGACTGGTGGAACCGCTCCCACTGGTGTGGCTTGACGTTAGAGCGTCAAGTGGTGTCGGTCAACACACCTGTTCTCATCTCTTGCTATCGAAATAATTCGACTCTTCAAGTCTCTTGACTCTCTTTTCCCCCCTCCCCATCCTGGGAGCGCTCCCACTGGTTCAAGGCTTGTGCTCAACCCCGCACGCCCCCCATGTCGCCGAGCCGCGAGGAGGTACCGCGCATGCCATCGGGACGCGCACGAAGAACGTGGTTACCGAGAAGACCGGGCAGAACCGGAGCCGGAAACCGACGCTTGATGACCGCACTGGTGGCCGCGCTGGCCCTCCCCCTGGGAATGACCGCCGCATCCGGGACGCCGGCCCAGGCCGCCGCGGTCCAGTGCAGCGTCGACTACAAGGCGAACGACTGGGGTTCGGGTTTCACCGCCGAACTCACCGTCACCAACAGGAGCACCGCCGCCCTCGACGGCTGGACCCTGACCTACGCCTACGCCGGCAACCAGCAGCTCACCAGCGGCTGGAACGGGACCTGGTCCCAGTCGGGCAGGAACATCACCGTCAAGAACGCGGCCTGGAACGGATCCGTCGCCGCGGGCGCCGCCGTCACGACGGGCGCGCAGTTCTCCTACAGCGGCTCCAACGCCGCGCCGACCGCCTTCGCGGTGAACGGAACCGCGTGCGTGGGCGCCCACCAGCCCCCCATCGCCGTCCTCACCAGTCCGGCGGCGGGCGCCGTCTTCTCCGCCGGAGACGCTGTCCCCCTCGCCGCCACCGCGGCCGCCGCCGACGGGGCGGGGATCAGCAAGGTCGAGTTCTACGACAACACGACCCTGCTGGGCACCGACACCACCTCCCCCTACACCTTCAGCGCCCAGGGGCTCTCCGCGGGCGCCCACTCGGTGTACGCGAGGGCCTACGACAGCCTCGGCGCGTCCGCGGAGTCCACCCCGGCGGGCATCACCGTTGTGGCCGGCCCGGCCGTCGTCGCCACACCCGCCCAACTCGGCGTGCAGCAGGGCAAGTCCGGGACCTTCAACGTGTCACTGTCCACCGCGCCCTCCGCGAACGTCACCGCGACGGTGGCGCGCACCGCGGGCAACACGGGACTCAGCGTCTCCGGCGCGGCCGGCCTGACGTTCACCCCGTCGAACTGGTCCACGCCGCAGAAGGTCACGGTGGCCGCCTCCCCGTCAGGATCGGGTGCCGCGACCTTCACCGTCACGGCCCCGGGCCACAGCAAGGCCGAGGTCACCGTCACCCAGCTCGCCGCGGCGAAGGACTACGACGCCCGCTTCCTCGACCTGTACGGGAAGATCACCGACCCCGCGAACGGCTACTTCTCCTCGGAGGGCATCCCCTACCACTCCGTCGAGACCCTGATCGTCGAAGCGCCCGACCAGGGGCACGAGACGACGTCGGAGGCCTACAGCTACCTGATCTGGCTCCAGGCGATGTACGGGAAGATCACGGGGGACTGGACGAAGTTCAACGGTGCGTGGGACACCATGGAGAAGTACATGATCCCCACGCACGCCGACCAGCCCACGAACTCCTTCTACAACGCGTCGAAGCCCGCCACCTACGCGCCCGAGCACGACACACCGAACGAGTACCCGGCCGTCCTGGACGGTTCGGTGGCCTCCGGGGCGGACCCCATCGCCGCCGAGCTGAAGAGCGCGTACGGCACCGATGACATCTACGGGATGCACTGGATCCAGGACGTCGACAACGTCTACGGATACGGCAACAAACCCGGCACGTGCTCCGCCGGACCCACGGCGACCGGGCCGTCGTACATCAACACCTTCCAGCGCGGGCCCCAGGAGTCGGTCTGGGAGACCGTCACCCACCCGACCTGCGACAACTTCACCTACGGTGGTCGCAACGGCTACCTGGACCTGTTCACCGGGGACGCCTCCTACGCCAAGCAGTGGAAGTTCACCAACGCCCCGGACGCGGACGCCCGTGCCGTACAGGCCGCCTACTGGGCCGACGTCTGGGCGAAGGAGCAGGGCAAGTCGAGCCAGGTCTCCGCGACCGTCGGCAAGGCGGCGAAGATGGGTGACTACCTCCGCTACTCCATGTTCGACAAGTACTTCAAGAAGGTCGGCAACTGCGTCGGTCCCACCACCTGCCCGGCCGGCAGCGGCAAGGACAGCGCGCACTACCTGATGTCCTGGTACTACGCCTGGGGCGGTGCCACCGACACCTCGGCCGGCTGGTCCTGGCGCATCGGATCCAGCCACGCCCACGGCGGCTACCAGAACCCGATGGCCGCCTACGCGCTGAGCTCCGTCGCCGACCTCAAACCCAAGTCGGCCACCGGGCAGCAGGACTGGGCCAAGAGCCTCGACCGGCAGCTGGACTTCTACCAGTGGCTCCAGTCGGACGAGGGAGCCATCGCGGGCGGTGCCACCAACAGCTGGAAGGGCAGTTACGCCCAGCCCCCGGCCGGCACGCCGACCTTCTACGGCATGTACTACGACGAGAAGCCGGTCTACCACGACCCGCCGTCCAACCAGTGGTTCGGCTTCCAGGCCTGGTCGATGGAGCGCGTGGCCGAGTACTACCACGAGTCGGGCGACGCCCAGGCCAAGGCCGTCCTGGACAAGTGGGTCGACTGGGCCCTGTCCGAGACGACCGTCAACCCGGACGGCACCTACCTCATGCCGTCCACCCTCAAGTGGTCCGGTGCCCCTGACACATGGAACGCGTCGAGCCCCGGCGCCAACTCCGCACTCCACGTCACCGTCGCCGACTACACCAACGACGTCGGTGTGGCCGGTGCCTACGCCAGGACGCTGACCTACTACGCCGCCAGGTCCGGTGACGCCGAGGCGAAGGCCACGGCCAAGGGACTGCTCGACGGTATGTGGGGCCACTACCAGGACGGCGCAGGGATCGCGGTGCCGGAGACACGCGCCGACTACAACCGCTTCGACGACCCGGTGTACGTCCCGAACAGCTGGACGGGCACCATGCCCAACGGGGACACCATCGACAAGAACTCGACGTTCCTCTCCATCCGGTCGTTCTACAAGGACGACCCGAACTGGCCGAAGGTGCAGGCCTACCTGGACGGCGGTGCCGCTCCGGTCTTCACCTACCACCGGTTCTGGGCGCAGACCGACGTCGCACTGGCCCTGGGGGCGTACGCCGACCTCCTGGAGTGAGTGACCTCGGTACCAGGGGTTTCCGGCCGCCGGCGGGGCCCGCCGCCGGCCGGAAACCCCCCACCCGACCCGGCCCCCCCGCGACCCGCCCCCCCCCCCCCGCGCGGGGGGCCCGGGGGCTGATAAAGGGCATTAAAT
>NZ_JBHVQX010000015.1:0-5212 GCF_042886395.1 Streptomyces sp. NPDC058008
CCCGGGATACCGGGCACGCGGAGGCCGCCCCTTCTGGTCCTGCCGGGGAGGTACGTCCGCGTCCCGAAGTTGACGAACCGGCCGGGCCCGCCCGCGTCAGCCCACCGGGACGGCCTGTCCCGGCACCGTCCCGCTCTCCGGCAGCGGATCACGCGAGCGGCGCTTGGCGATCACGGCGCAGACCATCAGCTGCATCTGGTGGAAGAGCATCAGGGGCAGCACCGCGAGACTGGCGTGCGCGCCGAACAGGACGCTGGCCATCGGCAGCCCGGCCGCCAGGCTCTTCTTCGAGCCCGCGAACTGGATGGCGATCCGGTCCGCCCGCCCGAAGCCCAGCCGCTTCGCCCCGTACCAGCTCACCGCGAGCATGAGGGCCAGCAGCACCGCCTCCGCGCCCAGCAGCGCGCCGAGCCGGAGCGGGGTGACCTGGTGCCAGATCCCGGCCACCATGCCCTCGCTGAACGCCGTGTACACGACGAGCAGGATCGAGCCGCGGTCCACGTAGCCCAGCACCTTGCGGTGGCGGGTGAGGAAGCCTCCGACCCATCGGCGCAGCAGCTGGCCGGCGAGGAAGGGCACCAGCAGCTGGAGGACGATCTTCAGCAGCGAGTCCGCGGAGAAGCCGCCCCCGCTCCCGCCGAGCAGCGCGGCCGCCAGCAGCGGCGTCAGCAGGATGCCGGCGATGCTGGAGAAGGAGCCCGCGCAGATGGCGGCGGGCACGTTGCCGCGCGCCATCGAGGTGAAGGCGATGGACGACTGGATGGTCGAGGGCACCAGGCACAGGAAGAGGAAGCCGTCCTGGAGCTGCGGGGTCAGGACGTACGGAACGAGCCCGTGGCCGGCCAGCCCCAGCAGCGGGAAGACCAGGAAGGTGCAGGCCAGCACGGTGAGGTGGAGCCGCCAGTGCTTCAGGCCGTCCAGCGCCTCGGCGGTCGACAGGCGCGCTCCGTAGAGGAAGAACAGCAGGGCCACCGCTCCGGTCGAGGCGCCGCCCGCCACCTCCGCGCCGGTCCCGGACACGGGCAGCAGCGCCGCGATCACCACCGTGCCGACGAGCGCCAGGATGTACGGGTCGACCGGCAGCCAGGACGGCAGCGCGGGGATACGGCGGCTGGTGCGGCGGCTCATGTGCTCCGTGCTCTCTCGGTGGAATCGTGCCCTCCCCATCCTGCTCCCGGAGACAGCGATCGGGAATCCCGTACACCGCACTGACTGTCATCATGAATCGCGATAGCCTTGGGCCATGTACGACCCCGTCCAGCTCCGCACCTTCCTGGCCGTCGCCCAGACCCTGAGCTTCACCCAGGCGGCACGACGGCTGGGTGTCCGGCAGTCCACGGTCAGCCAGCACGTGCGCCGGCTGGAGGCGGAGGCCGGCCGGCAGCTGTTCAGCCGGGACACCCACCGGGTGGATCTGACCGAGGACGGCGAGGCGATGCTCGGCTTCGCCCGGACGATCCTCCAGGCCAACGAGCGGGCGGCGGCGTTCTTCACGGGCACCCGGCTGCGCGGGCGGCTGCGCTTCGGGGCGTCCGAGGACTTCGTCCTGACGCGGCTGCCGGAGATCCTGGAGTCCTTCCGGCGCGAGCACCCCGAGGTAGAGCTGGAGCTGACGGTGGAGCTCTCCGGCGCCCTGCACCAGCAGCTCGCGGCGGGCCGGCTCGACCTGGTGCTGGCCAAGCGGCGCGCCGGGGACACGCACGGCGAACTGGTCTGGCAGGACACCCTGGCCTGGATCGGCGCCCCGCAGCTGCGGATCGACCCCGAACGCCCGCTCCCGCTGATCGCGTTCCCGCCCCCCGGCATCACCCGGGCACGCGCCCTGGAGGTGCTGGAGGAGCACGGCAGGCCCTGGCGCTTCGCGTGCACGAGCGCGAGCCTGAGCGCCCTCGTCGCGGCGGCCAGGGCCGGACTGGGGGTGATGGCGCACACCCGGGGCCTCATCCCGCCGGGCCTCGTGCCGGTGCCGTCCCGGGCGGGGCTGCCGGAGCTCGGGGATGTGGATTTCGTGCTGCTGCACGGACGGCGCAGGGACGCCGCGCAGGAAGCGGCGGACGCCCTCGCGGCGGCGATCCTGGCGGGCGGGGACCGGCTCCACCGCGCTCCGGTCAGGCCCGCGCATCCGGATCCGGCGTAGGCGGCGCGTACAGATTCGGTGGAGATTCCCGCCCGAGCTACTTACCCCGTGGTCAGAAGTGCGCCCGAGCCCGGCCCTTCTGGCCCGATTTCTACGGTCGGCCTGGCCGGATGTCACGATTTCCGGAGACTTAGGGCCCTCCCGCGGCCTCGCGCCGTGAGGTAGCGTCGCGGCGCCGTGCGGAGCGCCACAAGGAGCAGGTCATTGCGCGAGTTCACTGTCCCACCCATGGCCGCTGCCCCTCAAGTCGGCGGTCTTGCCGATACCGTCTTCGCCTATGCGCAGGAGGACCCCCACAGGACGGCCCTCGGCCGCAAGGACGCGGAGGGGCACTGGTACGACGTCTCGGCGGCGGCCTTCCGCGACGAGGTGCTGGCCCTCGCCAAGGGCCTGATCGCCCAGGGCGTCCGGTTCGGCGACCGGGTCGCCCTGATGTCCCGTACGCGCTACGAGTGGACCCTCTTCGACTTCGCCCTGTGGGCGGTGGGCGCCCAGTCCGTGCCGGTGTATCCGACGTCCTCGGCCGAGCAGGTCCTGTGGATGCTGCACGACGCCGAGGTCGCGGCCGTCATGGTCGAGCACGAGGACCACGCCATGACGATCGGCTCGGTCATCGACCGGCTGCCGAACCTGCGCAGGCTGTGGCAGCTGGACGCCGACGCGGTGAGCGAACTCGTCGAGGCCGGGACCGGGATCGACGACGAGGTGGTCCACCGGCACCGCCGCGCGGTGACGCCCGACTCGGTGGCGACCGTGATCTACACCTCGGGCACCACGGGGCGCCCCAAGGGCTGTGTGATCACCCACGCCAACTTCATGTTCGAGGCCGACACCATGGTCGGCCGCTGGCGTCCGGTGTTCCTCTCCAAGCCCGGCGAGGAGGCCGCGACACTGCTCTTCCTGCCGCTCGCCCACGTCTTCGGCCGCATGGTGGAGATCGCGGCACTGCGCGGCCGGGTGAAACTGGCGCACCAGCCGGAGCTGTCCGCGAAGGCGCTGATGCCGGACCTCCTGTCCTTCCGGCCCACCTTCATCCTGGCGGTGCCGTACATCTTCGAGAAGGTCTTCAACGGCGCGCGGCGCAAGGCGGAGTCGGAGGGCCGCGCCGGGGCCTTCGACAAGGCCGTCGAGGTCGCGGTGAAGTACGCGGAGGCACTGGAGGAGCGGGCCTTCGGCACCGGTCCGGGTCCGTCCGCCGGGCTGCGGATGCAGCACCAGTTCTTCGACAAGGTCGTCTACCGCAAGGTCAGGGAGGCGATGGGCGGCAGGGTGCGGCACGCCATGTCGGGCGGTTCCGGCATGGCCCGGCGGCTGGGCCTGTTCTTCGCGGGTGCGGGCGTCACGGTCTTCGAGGGCTACGGACTCACCGAGACGACCGCGGCGGCCGCGGCCAATCCGCCCGAGCGCCCCCGGTACGGCACCGTGGGCCAGCCGATCCCCGGGTCCGCGGTGCACATCGCGCGGGACGGCGAGATCTGGGTGCACGGCGCCAACGTGTTCTCCGGGTATCTGGGCGACCCCAAGTCCACGGACGCCGTGCTGCACGACGGGTGGCTGGCCACCGGGGACATCGGGGCGCTCGACGAGGACGGGTACCTGACCATCACCGGGCGCAAGAAGGAGATCCTGGTGACCTCCGGGGGCAAGAGCGTGGCCCCCAGCGGCCTGGAGGAGCGGGTCCGCGCGCACCCCCTGGTCGCGCAGTGCCTCGCCGTCGGCAACGACCGGCCCTACATCGCGGCCCTGGTCACCGTGGACCACGAGGCGGTGGAGCACTGGCTCGCCATGCAGGGCCGCGCCCCGCTGCCCCCCACGGAGCTGGTGCGCGATCCGGATCTGGAGATGGAGGTGCGCCGGGCGGTGGTGGCCGCGAACACGGCCGTCTCCCAGGCCGAGTCCATCCGCACCTTCCGCATCCTGGCCCACCAGTTCACCGAGGAGCACGGTCTGCTGACCCCGTCGCTCAAGCTGAAGCGGAAGGCGATCGAGTCGGCGTACTCGGCCGAGGTGGACGCCCTCTACCGGTGAGACCGGGGCCCCCGGATCTGACGGTATGTCAGTTGTCGGTGTTCCGGTGTCCGGGGCCGGTCCCCCGGGAATGCTCGGGGCGTCCCGGTCGTTGCGACCAGGAGAACCGACCGACGACGTAAGGATCGACAGCTCGTGAGCCAGGTCCCCACCATCACGCTCAACAACGGCCTCGAAATGCCTCAGCTCGGCTTCGGTGTCTGGCAGGTGCCGGACGACGAGGCGACGACGGCCGTGGCCACGGCCCTGGAGGCCGGGTACCGGAGCATCGACACCGCCGCGGTCTACGGCAACGAGTCGGGCACCGGCAAGGCGATCGCCGCGTCCGGGGTGGCCCGCGAGGAGCTGTTCGTCACCACCAAGCTGTGGAACAGCGACCAGGGGTACGACTCGACGCTGCGCGCGTTCGACGCGTCGCTGGACAAGCTGGGCCTGGACCACGTCGACCTCTACCTGATCCACTGGCCGGTGCCGTCCAAGGACGCGTACGTCGACACGTACAAGGCCTTCGAGCGGATCCTGGCCGACGGCCGCGCCAAGGCGATCGGCGTGTCCAACTTCCACCCGGAGTACCTGGAGCGCCTGCTCGGCGAGACCTCCGTGGTGCCCGCGGTCAACCAGATCGAGCTGCACCCGCAGCTCCAGCAGACCGCGGCCCGGGCGTTCCACGCCGAGCACGGCATCGTCACCGAGGCCTGGTCGCCGCTGGGCTCGGGCAAGGGGCTGCTGGAGGTCCCGACGGTGGTCGCCGTCGCACACAAGCACGGCCGGACCCCGGCGCAGGCGGTGCTCCGCTGGCACCTCCAGACCGGCCACGTGGTGATCCCCAAGTCCGTGACCCCGTCCCGGATCGCGGAGAACATCGACGTCTTCGGCTTCGAGCTGGACGCCGACGACCTGGCCGCCTTCGCGGCGCTCGACGAGGGCAAGCGCCTCGGCGCCGACCCGGCCGAGTTCAACCTCGGCGCCTGAGCGCGCACCGCGTCCGTCGCCCCGCACCGCCCCCCCGGGGCGGGGCGACGCCCGGTTACCCCACCGGGGTTCGCG